>QZKU01000143.1 GCA_003598085.1 Candidatus Abyssobacteria bacterium SURF_5 | reverse complement strand
CTCGCCCCCGAAGGGACTTTCTCGTTCGACTTGCATGTGTTAAGCACGCCGCCAGCGTTCGTTCTGAGCCAGGATCAAACTCTCCACTTAAAAAAGTGTAGATACGGGCAAGGCGGCCAACCGCCTCTCCCGTCCTTTTGGCATAAGAAATTTCGGGGCTGCGGATATCCCCTGAGGGATACCCACTGCCTACGCACGCTTTATTGGCAATACATCTTCCTCAATTTTCAAAGAACCGATTTCTTCATCCTCAAAAACAACGGGCATCAACTTTTCGTTGACGCCCGCTCGTTAAGCCGCACGCTGCCTCCCGACAGCCGCTACGGGCTGTTAGCTCCACTGTATGTTTACCCTAAGTCAATCGAGCTATCTCCCGCCCTTCTTAACGAACGGACAAAGAACATTGCCTCGTTTCCTGAGGCATTTATAATCTTACCATAGAAGATTATCTTTGTCAAGCCCCTTTTTTCCGCCTGTTTTGCACGGCGAAGGGGGCATTCATGATCGCCGAAGCTTTCCTGGATGCAATATCAGTATAGAGCATCTCTGACGGTTTGTCAACCCCCGGGTGCGCGGTGAAGAGGCGTTTTTTCGGACGGAGACGAAAGTTCCAAATAATCTTCGATTCATGTTGCAAAAGTTTGTTTCTTGCGCTAAAATACTTGCTACATAATCCTTGGATAACGAGGGCCGGGCCAGCCTTCGAGCGTCATTAAATCGTGAGGGGCTGAGGAGAGCGCCTGTCATCCGAACAACTGCGGAGGGTAATATGAAAAAGACTGTGGGAGTGGTAGTGGCATTGTTCTTTTTGTTTTCGATTTCGAGCGGCACATTTGGGCAAGAGGCGTCGGGCGAATATCATCCGAACCGCGTGCTGGTAAAATTCAAACAGGCGCCGTCAGCGGCGGACCTGCAGAAGTTTTCGCGGGCGCACCAACTGCGGCTTGAGAAGATCATCCCGAAGGTGGAGGCTTTTCTTTTCGGGTTGCCGAAAGCAGTGGATGTCAAGGCTGCGATCAAGCAGCTCGAAGCCAGCGGGCTTGTCGAGTACGCCGAGCCCGATTATGTGAGATACCCGACGTATGTCCCGACGGACCCGTTGTTCGGGTCGCAGTGGGACATGACGCTGATGAAGCTGCCTCTGTGGTGGGACCTTGACAAGGGGAGCCCGTCGGTGGTTGTGGCTGTTCTGGACACGGGCATCGATCTCGATCATCCCGACCTTGTGAGCCAGCTCTGGCAGAATGCTGATGAGACGCCGGGAGACGGCGACGACGATGATGGGAACGGCTATGTGGATGATTACAACGGCTATGATTTTGCGGGCGACGGCTGGCTTCCGGGCGTCGGCGCGGAGGATCCGATTCCTGAAGATCAGTACGTCGGCCACGGCACACATGTATCAGGGACAATAGCCGCCGCGCAGGATAACGGGGCCGGCATATCCGGCGAAGCGCCGGGCGTGAAAGTGATGGCTGTGCGTGTTCTCGGCGGTCTTCTGGGCATGGGGTATTCGAGCGATATTTGCGACGGCCTCATTTATGCCACCGACAACGGCGCGAGCGTAATCAACATGAGCCTTGGCGGCACGGCGAAGAGTCTGACGGAATACAACTCACTGAGATACGCGTGGGACCGCAACGTCTTTATCGCGGCCGCGGCGGGCAACGACGGCGACAGTGGCAATCCCCTTTCGTATCCTGCGGCATATGTTTTCCCGATGTCGATTGGAGCGACCGACAGCATTGACAACATAGCTTCCTTTTCCACGCACAATGAGTTTGTGGAAGTCAGCGCGCCGGGCGTTACTGTTCTGTCGACGGTGCCGGGTGGAGGCTATGAAAGCGCCGGCTGGTCCGGAACATCGATGGCGACGCCGCATGCGGCCGGGCTCGCGGCGCTGCTGTACTCGATGTACTCGGGGATTGAGAATTGGCAGGTTCGCGCGATGCTGCAGCAAGGCGTCATAGATCGCGGCGTCGCGGGCTGGGATGAATATTACGGATACGGCCGCGCCGACTGCGAGCAACTCCTGGCTGTTGCGACGCCGTCGCCGGATGTCCTTCAGATATTGACGCCGGCGAACGGAAGCCGATTCCGCACCGGCGCGTTGGTTGCCGCCCTGTGGAATCCGGTGACCTCGGCCGTCAGTTACCGGCTGGACGTCACGCTTCCGAGTGGAGCGAAGAAAGTCATCACAACAAACACACCCTACTACACGGTTGATCCGGCTCAGCCGCTGCCGCTGGGCACATACGTATTAAGGGTGGAGGCCTTGTCTGCCGGCGGCTCGGTCATCAGTTACGACACAGTCACGTTCCAGAAATGACAGGGGCATAACGATTGGGATTTGCGCGGGGAGGAGCCCTTGAGGAGAGGGCTCCTCCTCGCTTTTTTCGAGAGGTTGATGCGGTTGTGCCAGCCGCATGCCGATTGACAAAAAGCTGTAAACACTGCTATAATTTTTTCGGCGGCGGTGTAGCTCAGCTGGTAGAGCAGAGGAATCATAATCCTTGTGTCCGGGGTTCGAGTCCCTGCACCGCTACAAAAAAGTCCATTCATGAGCCGCTGAGAGATCAGCGGCTTTTGTTTTTCCCCGAGGACAGTCCGGCTGCGACTCGAATCGCTTTGTCCTGCTTGCCCTGATCCAGCCTTCATCTTCTGCGATACACAAATTATCCAAGACTTGAAAATTCCTGCCCTCTTTGTTACGATCTCGAACAGCGTTTTGAATCAGGGGCGGACTCGTCGGTTTACTGTCGGGGAATGAAAGGAGACTGTTGATTGGCGAAGGCAAGCGCAAATGGTATAGAGATCGAGTACGACACCTTTGGGGACACCTCGGCGTCGCCGCTCCTGTTGATCATGGGGCTCGCCGCTCAAATGATCTGGTGGGATGAGGAGTTCTGCGAGCAGCTCGCCGCGAAAGGGCATTTCGTGATCCGCTTCGACAATAGAGATGTCGGTCTTTCAACGAAGTTTGATGACGCGGGCATACCGGACCTTGTGGAGGTAATAAGCGCGCGGATACAAGGGAAGAAAGTTCAGGCTCCATATACTTTAGACGATATGGCTGACGACTCGATCGGCCTGTTGGACGCGCTCGGCATCGACAGCGCCCATGTTTGCGGCGCGTCGATGGGCGGAATGATAGCGCAGACGATAGCAATCCGGCATCCGAAACGCATGAGAAGCCTTACCTCAATCATGTCCACCACCGGCGATCCTTCCCTCCCTCAGGCCGGCGCGGATGTCATGGCTCTTCTGATAACGCCGCCGCCTCGCGAGCGCACCGAGAATATCGAATACAGCGTCAAATTGTGGCGAACCATCAGCGGATCGAGGTTTCCGTTTGATGAAGACTTTATCCGCAAGAAGCTGGCTGAATCATATGACCGATCATTTTATCCGCAGGGAGCCGCGCGCCAGATCGCCGCGATTGTCGCTCATGGAGATCGAACGCCGGCGCTCAAGTCGGTGAACGTGCCGGCGCTGGCGATCCATGGGAGCGAGGATCCGCTGGTTCCGGTCGAATGCGGAAGAGCCACAGCCAGGGCGATACCCGGCTCATCACTTCTCGTTATCGAGGGGATGGGACACAATCTTCCGGCCGGCGCATGGCCGCAAATCATCGATGCCATCACCCGCCATACCCACGGGCGCTCTTTTTGATTTCGCTTTGGGATAAAAGGCGCCGGCAGGGCTCAATCGTATGATTCCCCAACGCGCCTTTTCGGTATCTATTGTGCAACCTGAATGAGTGATCGCAAGAGCTCGGCCACGCTCCAGGCCTGCGCGACGCAGCCCTCGTATCGGAACGGCGGCTCCCCGTCGAATATCTCGCTGACATTCCCGACGCAAGCGTCATCCAGGTGGGCGACAAGTCCATCGATGAATCGCCTCGCCTTTTCCCGTTCGTCCGGATAGACTTTGAGCCAGGCGTCGATGAAGGGCCCGATGAGCCAGCTCCAAACGCTTCCCTGGTGGTACGCGCCGTCTCTGGCGAGGAGGTCGCCCCGGTATTCGCCCTTGTAGTGGGGATGACAGGGATCAAGTGAACGCAGCCCCACAGGTGTGAGCAGATGTTGTTCAACGGTGGAGAGGACGGCTTTCCATCGCGCGCTATCGAGGACGGGATGAGAAAGCGAGATCGAGAAAATCTGGTTGGGCCGAAGAGAATGGTCCTTCCCGTTCTCTCCTTCTATGATGTCATATAAATAGCCGCCGTTTTCGTACCAAAACTTTTCGTTGAACGATTCTTGGACCTGGTCGCCGAGTTCGGACAGTTTGCCGGCTTCATTAGAATTGTCGGTCTCTTGCAGCCATTGCCGCATCAAGCGGAGGGCGTTGTACCAGAGCGCGTTTATTTCCACGGTCTTTCCGCGCCGTGGCGTGACGATCCAATCCCCTGCCTTGGCGTCCATCCAGGTGAGCGCGAAGCTGTCGTGTCCTTGTCGGAGCAGTCCATCAACGGGGTCCATATGGATGCCGAAACGGGTTCCCCGGATGTGGTGGTTGATGATGTCGAGGAGAACGGGCAGGAGTTCGCGCATGGTGATGAAGTCATTGCTGTAGCGGAAGTATCTGTCGATGGCATGGAAGAACCACAAGGTGGCGTCGGCCGTATTGTAGCGTCCCTCGGTTTCGCCCTCGGGAAACATGTTTGGAATCAAGCCGTCTTTCACATAATGAGCGAATGTGCGCAGGATATATCCGGCTTCGGCGCGCCTGCCGGTGGCGAGGCAGAGTCCTTCCAGACTGATCATCGTATCGCGTCCCCAGTCGGTGAACCAGTGGTAACCGGCGATGACGGTGCGGCTCTCATCCCCACGGGCTCGTGCGCGGGTGGCATCTGCGGTGCGAGCTATGGGCGTGATGATGAATTGATCCGCCGCAAGAATGAGCTCGGCGTGGACATTGGTTGGTATTTCGCGCGCCAAAAAGAGAAGGCGGCGGCGTCTTGCTATCTCCTCACGGATCACCTCATCGGGAGACAGCGCGAGCAATACCTCCCACGGCTCAGCAGATGCGATTAGGGTGGCGGAATTGTTTTGTGAAAGTGTCGTGTGAAAGAAGCCGGGATTCCACGACCAACCGCGCGCGGGATAGCCGCGTCGTTCTTCGGAGCGATAGAATCTTTCGAAGGCATATCCGCCGGTGAGATTGAGACCGCTCTGATCGCCAAAGACGTAGAATCGCAGGGAGGGTGTCTCGGGATTTTTTACGATCTCGAATCGATCGCCGAGGGCATGAACGGTGTAGGGCTTTTCCTGCCGGGCGCTCAATTCCGAATGCAGGCTTCGAAACTGCATGAACGGGCGCAGCCGAAGCGTGGCTTCGGTCCCGCTCACAAGACGATAGTTGATAAAGACCGTATTCTGGAAATGTGGAAGCACGATTCGTTTTTCTATGAGGGTATCATTTATGCGGTATCGCCACAGAGGCAGGCCGTACTCGAGAATGAATTCCTGGAGGTGATATCCGCCGGGGAACAGGAGGTCGCCGCGGCTGAGCAATTCGCCGCCCAACTCCGCTTCGGCGCCGTCAGCAAAGAGGATATCCTCGCGCACGTCGTTCAGCATCATCATGCGTCCGAACGGGGCGGGCATGGCGGCCACCAGGATTCCGTGATATTTGCGCGTGCCGATGCCTGAGATGGTCGATGAAGCGTATCCTCCGAGTCCGTTGGTAACGAGCCATTCTCGTTCCAGGAGGACGGATGCGTCCGGCTCCGGGAAATTCAGGGGGATGCGCCGGATAATGGGCTTCAGGATTTTGGATTCGAGGGTTTCATGCATAGTAGAGACGGACGACCTTTTTTGGCGCAAAGACGACCGTTGCATTGCCGGGGATGGACCATCTTCCTTCCTTCTCCATCGAATTCGTGCCGCTGCCTCCATACTTGACGGATTCACTCGACCAGAGCAGTTCCCAGTGCGTGTTTGCGGATGGCGCCAGGAGCGGTTCCGGCGAGGGCACGATCAGCCGGCTGATCCCGAGATTGACGATGATCAATCTGTCCCCTTTATCCTCTCCCAGGAACCGGAGGATAAAGATGTCCCTACCAATCACGGCGCCATGCATCCAGTCGGTCCGTTGGGCGGCAAAGACCGGGTCCATTCGCCTGAACCAGAGGAGGTCGCGGTACAGAGCGGTAGCGGCAGAGTTGGTTCGTCGCTCGTCATGCTCCAGTTTGCACATGTTGAAGGTCGCGGGATCGGAGGGTTCAGGGAGAACGGCCTGCGCTTCGGGATCCCTGAAACTGTTGAATTGTTTCAGGAACTGCATGCGTCCTTCCCGGACTATCTTCGCCAACGATTCCTTATGGTCGGCGAAATAAACGAAAGGCTTTGACGAATGGAACTCCTGCCCTTGAAAGAGCAGCGGGGTGCCGGGAATCAAAAGGAAGAACGCCGTCAGGGCTCGCACCTTTCCAGGGTGGGCCCGGAGATGGATTGGTTCTCCTCGAAGAGTATTCGCCGCCTGATCGTGGTTCTGAAGAAAGTTGATGAAGCGAGAAGGCTGGACCTCAAGAACCGGACTGCCCCTGCACTTGTTTTGCCAGGAATAGAATTGGCCCTGGTAAAGGTATCCCCACTTGGCGGCGGATATGAGTTCCTGCGGCCACCCCAGGTAATCGGCATAATAGCCCTCGTTCTGACGTGTCAACGCCACAATCGCGCTATGGTGGAAGTCATCGTTCCAGACGGCATCAACGCCAAAGCCTCCCCGCTCAATCTCCTTGAGAAGACGGAAATTTTGCGGCTCGTTTTCAGCCACGACGACAATGGAGCGGCGACCGGCTTTTGCGCGCGCGCGCTGAATAATCGGTACGATGATATGCTTTGCCGACTGATCGTGAATGGCCTGTGTAGCGTCTAATCGCAGGCCGTCGAGATGGAATTCATCTATCCAGTAACCGGCGTTCTCGATGTAAAACTCGCGGACGGGCAAAGAGTTGTTGCCGTCGAAGTTTATCGCATACCCCCATTCGGTTTCATACCGGTCGGTGAAGTAGTCGAAGGAAAATTCGCTCAGGTAATTCGAGACAGGCCCAAAATGGTTGTATACCACGTCCAGGACAACTCCGAGTCCCGCGGCATGGGCCTTGTCCACAAAAGATCGAAAATCGTTCGGGGTTCCATAATGATGGTAAGGCGCATACAGGTTCACCCCATCGTATCCCCAGCCGAATTTTCCCGGAAATTCATGAACGGGCATGACTTCAAGAATCGTGACGCCAGTTTCGGCAAGGTACTGCAGATGTTCAACGGCCGCCCTCCACGTGCCTCTTTTCGTGAAGGCGCCGATATGCATTTCATAGAACACCTGGCCCATTAAATCTCTCCCCTTCCAGTTCTGATCGTTCCACTGATACTCGGTTGGGTCAACGACTTGTGACGGCCCGTCGGGCCCGAATGGCTGGAATCGAGAGGCGGGATCGGGAAGAAACAGATCGTCGTTCAACTGGAAACGATAAAGCGCTCCGGCGTTGAGGTCGGGGACGAGTCCTGAAAAGTAACCCCTCTTTTCGGCGACGAGGGGGTACGCTTTTTTTGCCTTCTTTCCCCCGGCGTTTTCGACCACCACGGATACGTTCTCTCTTCGGGGGGCCCACACCCGGAAATGCACGCCTCTTCCGGGAATGATTTCCGCGCCGATTGGCAGCTTTCGGCGATCTCTTTCCGAAATTGATTCGGTCTTCCTTTGTTTCGCAGAGCTGGGCCGTTTCATCTGGTTGAATTTCGAGTTAACGAGAGGGAAAGGCATATCTCATTTACTTCCTATTATTTCACGTTGCTGTAGAATGGCAATGTTGTGTCGGCGGCCGGAGGATTCGCGCCTTTTCGAAGCCGAGGCCGGCAAATCCCGTCGGTTTCCCGGCAATTTTTGTCGATCATCCTTGTCCCTAAATTGAGCAGCGTGAAACATTGATTTTAAGTATGGGCAACTTTTCTACTTTTTTATGTTTTTTTATTCCAGAAAGAAGCGAGCAGATGTTTATTTCGGGGATTTGCCGGTTTTTCTGTTCCTCCGTCTGGTACAAGATTTGCACCTTTCTCAAGGCGATTACTTGTTAATAACTGGGGAGAGCGTAGCCTGATGACCCATAGCAAGGCAGACCTGAAGCTGCTTGTCGAGCGGGTGCAAGAGCTGCCGACGATAGCCGATCTGGGGATAAAGATCCTTGAGCTTGCATCGGATCCCGATGTTTCGATCGCAGATCTTAGCAAGGCCATTCATCAAGACCCCTCATTTGCCGGCCGGATATTGAAGATAGCAAACTCTCCTTTTTATGGGATGACACGCCAGGTGGATTCGCTTCATTTGGCAATTGTGGTTCTTGGCCTGAACGAGGTGCGCAACATTGCACTGGGTCTTTCTCTCTTTGAAGCGTTTAAGAAGATGAACTCGCACGCGTTGTATAATCGGAGGCAATTCTGGTTGCACAGCGCAAGTTGTGCGATGGTGGCGCACATTTTGAGCTGTAAAGTGGGGATGCGGGCCAAGGGGAATGATTTCATTGCGGGTCTGCTGCATGACATGGGAAAGATAGTGATAGATGAGTATTTCGGGGAGGAATTCTCTTTGATTTACGATGAGGTTACTCGATCTGATGTGCCGATGATCGAGGCGGAGCGGCAGATTTTAGGGGAATCTCACGAACGGGTTGGAGAATGGCTCGTGGACAAATGGCGGTTGCCCGATTCTCTCAAGGATGCGATTTTATACCATCATTCTCTTCCCTCCATGGAAAAAGCCGCCGATGTCAAGGACCAGCAGTTGGCTGCGCTGGCATTTCTGGCGGAGAGCTTCTGCGGCCACCACAGGATAGGGTGGGACGGAGACGCCAGTTGTTCAAGGATCGAAGAACCGAGGGCGTGGGAGCTTGTATTTTCGAATCAGGATGAGAACTCCGCAGAAAATATCAGCCGTATTTTATCCGAGACATTTCAGGCCTATTATGAGTCGGTTAATTACATCATGCTGATATAGCAACTATTCGGTAAATTTACTCTCCCAGATCCTCTTACGCGTTTCCATTCCTGGTAGCAAAAACGGTTTCCTCCATTGGGGGCACTTGCTTGAATTTGGCGATTTAAATCCGCCGTTATGAAATGATCACAATTCGCGTCAGCAGGCAGATTGCTCCTTCTTTTGCCTACTCTTGTAACATTTACAAATTTGTGCAAAGCGGTGCAGTTTGGTTCAGCAATCATTTCCTGGAAGCAGTCGAGCTACAATCTGGGGGACCGAGGCAGGCCAAAATAAGGGCTAATTTTACTCATGGGTGCGACTATTTTCATGAAAAGAAAAGGAGCGAAGCTTGGATGGCATGATGTTTGCCATAGTTCTGACGATGATATACGCCCCTTATCAAGGTCTGTTTTGTTTTCTTTTTCTCATTGCGCGGGACTCATGAAAAATCATCCCGAGAATACTGAAAAGCAAATTTATGCTGAGGCTCTCCGGAAGGCCTCACATGATTACGAGGAACTCATTCGAGAGTTCTCGATCCTCCGCCTCCTCAATGACTCGATCCAGATCGGTCTCGGATTTACCGAAATCTGCCAGAAACTCGTGCAGTTCATTACCGAGATGATGAATGTCGAGAATGCATCGGTAATGGTGTTAGATGAGGACAAAGGAGAGCTGAAGCTGCTGGTGGCGAAGGGTTTATTAGATGACAGCGGCACGCTGTACGCCGACAGCCGATGGTCGGGCAAGACGTTCAAGGTGGGCGAGGGTATTGCGGGCAAGGCGGTAGCGGAAAGGAAGAGCATCCTCATAAATGATACTCTGCGCGATCCGCGGTTTGTGCGGGATGGGACGCAAAAAGTAAGCATCCGGTCGATCCTGAGTATTCCCCTGATCCACGAGTACCGTGTTCACGGGGTGTTAAACATCAGCAATTCCGAGCCCGGCGCGTTTACCCATCGCAAGGAGCATGCGCTTTCGATTATAGCGTCCACCGCCTCGGTAGCGATGAGTTATGCGTTGGCGGTCGAGCAATTGAAGCGGGTAAATTCGGAGTTACACGGACGGAACAAGGAATTGGGGGCGGTCGTAGCTTTATCGGAGCTGTTGCACGCCAACCTCGAATTGGACGAGGTGCTTGACGAGTCGCTGCAGAGGATACTGGAAGCAATCGACGTATCCGGCGCTGCAATTTTTATTGTCGAGGGGGACGCCACTGTAGCATTGAAGTCATCAACGGCGCGCAGCCTGAAAGATTTGTCTTCTGTCTTCGCTATTCTCAACAGGAGTTTCGGGAGCGAGATCATGGCGAGCGCGGGCATTTTCCATCGGAGCGGCGCTTCCGGCGAATTGATTGGAAACGGATGTCCGCTTCCGGACGAGATTAATATTGCGGGGATACCGCTTTTCTCAGGCGAGCAGTGCATGGGCATCCTGATGACGGTGGACTGCCGGAGCGGTCCTATGGCGAAAGAGGAGGAGAAACTACTGATCTCGTTTGGCAACCAGATCGGGATGGCCATCCACAACTGCCGGCTGATATCGCACCTTCGCGAGAACATCCTGGAATTGCGGGAGACCCGGCGCAAATTGATTCAATCGGATAAGCTGGCGCTGTTAGGAGAGATGCTTTCGAGCGTCGCTCATGAGGTAAATAATCCGCTGGCGGCGATCCAGGGATATTCAGACCTTCTGCGATCCGACCAATCAGTTACAGCGAAGCAAAAGAAGATGCTGGACAAGATAGTTCTTTGCGTGGATCGGACGCGGAAGATCGTGCAGGGATTGCTTTCATTTGCGCGGAAGACGGAGTTGCAGAAAGCGCCGGCGAAAGTTCACGAACTGATAGAGAGAGCGATCGAACACCGCGAGCATGATTTCAGGCTCCGCAGTTTTACGATTACAAGGGAATTCGTGAGAGGCGAGCCCATCGCGCTGGTGGACATGAATCAGATCGAGCAGGTTTTCCTGAACCTGATCAACAACGCCTACGATTCGATGACGGGAAGGGAAAGCGGGGACCTTACTATCACGACGCGGCTTGTAAATGACGGCGCTGCGATTGAAATCGCATTCGCCGATACGGGGCCGGGCGTGCCGGAAGGCAACGTACAGAAAATCTTTGAACCATTCTTCACCACAAAGGAGATCGGCAAGGGAACCGGGCTGGGATTAAGCATCAGCTATGGCATCATTCAGGAACACGGCGGCATGCTCTTTCTGGACGAACGCTATCAGAGGGGCGCGAGATTTGTCGTCTGTCTTCCGGTGACCGACGAGCAAAGTTACTCCGACGGCGGCGAGCAGCAATTGGACGGCAGTGAGGCGGCCGCACAAAAGGGAAGGGTTCTCATAGTCGACGATGAGGAGGTGGTCCTCGATTTTTTAGAAACGGCTCTCCGCGCAGAAGGATTCGCAGTCGAATGCGCGTCGACCGGCGATGAGGCATTCGAGCGGCTGAAGGAGAAATCGTTCGACCTGATTATCAGCGACATCAAGATGCCGGGCCGACTGGACGGCCGCCGCCTGTTTCATATCTTCACGAAAGAGAAGCCGGAGATGGCGAATCATTTCGTCTTTATCAGCGGCGATATTATGGAAAGCGAGACATCCCGTTTCCTGGAGGAAAGCGGCCGCCCCTTCCTGCTAAAACCGTTTTCGATGAAAGACCTCCGTCAGGTAATCAGCAAGACACTGCGCCCGCTCCTGCCAAAGGATCCTTCTTGAGCTTCAATATTGTGTTGGAATCCTCCTTCGCACCTCTGTGAATCTATTGAGCGGCTCCACGAAGCGCATCATTTCGGCAAGGTCGCCTTCAAATCGAACCAATCCCTCGACGACTGCCGCTTCGACACTTATTTTGGCAGTATTGATCCTCATGAAAGTGTCATAGGATGCGATCGTTGTGAAGAGAGAGGTTTGCCTGAATTCTTCCGCCAGCCCCACCCGCGTCTCGACGAGTTTCCCTTTTTCGAATTTCCAATAGAGGAAGCGAGTGCTGCCGTCCGGGCAGTTTTCAATGATGTTGTTGAGCTCGATTGTCATGCCGGCAGCCAGGTTGATGAAATCCGGGTCCTCGTTAACGGCCGCCTGGCACATGTGCTGCCACTCAGGGGAGAGGTACCGTACGGCAACCATTTTTTCGTGCTGTTTTTCGGCGCGTTCTTTTGCCAATTGTTGGCGAAGTCGCCCGGTTTCTTCGAGGTCGATCCGCATCTGGCGCTCATCGATCGCGACGCCATAATCGCGCCGGGCGGCTTCGAGCGATACATATTCATCGAGGACGTCATCGAGGACCGCCTGTGGAGGGCGTGTGAGGGGGTCGCCCCACCCGCCGCCGCCGCCGAGTTTCGCGGTAACCATGTGTCCGGCCGAGAGAGGTTCTTCGAAAGCCGTTGCCTCGATTTCGATCTCCGCAGGGCTCCCTTCGCGCAAGATGATGCTGTTCGGCGAGCCATCCAGACCGCCGTTGAATCCGCGCATAGGATACCTGGTGCCGATGACGTACGTATGCATGAACATGGGCGCCAGCGCCTTCATCCTCAGCAGGGTTCCGAGGCCGCCCCGCCATGTGCCGGCCCCGCCGGAGTCGGTCAGATACTGCCGCGCCACCGTCAATACAGGATAGTACATGTCGTGCAATTCACCGGTGGCCATCGTCATTGCGCCGAAGAAGGGGGACATTGCGCCCCAGCCGTCGGTTCCGCAGGCGGCGTTGCACCAGCCTGCCGCCATGGTGACATTCTGATCGACGTAAAACTCGCCGGAATAGGGGTTCGCACCGTAGGTAACGAGGGGCATTCCCAGCTTGATATTTTGAGGATACGCTTTTTCCGGTATCGCGGTTGCCAGCGCGACAGCGACCGCCTCCCCTATCTCGCCGCCGGCGTGCAGGGTGCAGGCCGTGCATGGAGCGGGCGGGCGCGGATTGACTACGGTCCCTTCCGGAAGGAGTATCTTAACGGGAAGAAGCAACCCCTCGTTACGCGGGATGGAGTCGTCGATCATGCTGGACAGCGTCAGGAAGATATATGAATAGGAGTTGGGGACGGAGCTGTTGATGAAACCGCGGGTCTGGGGATCGCTGCCGGCGAAATCGATTTTCAGGGAGTCGCCGGCAACCGTAACTGTGGCGCGAACGGTTACGTCGCGTGTTCCCTGGCAGTCGTGCTCGAGGTAAGCCTCACCGGTGTAGATACCGTCGGGCCACTCCTCGATCTCAGCCCTGAACCTGCGTTCGGTATAGCGGATGATCTCGTCCAGGCAATCGGTGACCACCTGCACGCCGTATTTTTTCAGCATTTCCAGGAGGCGCCGCTCGGCCACTCTCACCGAGCCGATCATCGCCTTCAAATCGCCGAGGAACGTCGGCTCGCGGTTGTTGATCTGGAGCAGTTTGATGATATCGTTTCTGGGGCGGCCGCGTTCGTAAATCTTTATCGGGGGCAGACGCAGGCCCTCCTGCCAGATATCGACCGCGCCGGGATTGTAGCCGCCGGGAACAGCGCCGCCGGTATCGCCCTGATGGGCGCGTGTCACCGGGAAGAAAACGAGGCGTCCTTCGAAGAATATCGGGGTCATCATGGTCCAATCAGGAAGATGAGAACCGCCGTGATACGGATCGTTGACAACAATGAGGTCGCCGGTATGGAGATCGTCCTGAAAAGCTTCAAGAGCCGCCATTACGGAGAATTTGGATGCGCCCATATGAATGGGCAAAGCGTCGGCGAGCGCGATGATTCTGGCGGCGCCGTCGAAGATGGCGGTGGAGAAATCATGGGACTCGCTGAAAGTCGGAGTGGTTGCCGTTCGAATCATGGTGTCGCCCATTTCGTTGGCTATGGTTTCGAGGCCGCAGCGGATCACCTCGGTCGTTATCGGGTCCAAAGTATTCATGCGTATTCTCCTGAATAAAAGCCCGGTTATCCTGCTATCACCATCTCATAACTGTCGTACTCTGTCAGGCGCGCCCTCTGCTTCGGGTAAACGACTATGGTTGTCGCGGGCTCCTCGATGATGCAAGGGCCGACAAAGACATTTCCGCATCGGACACGCGCGCCGTCGTATATCGGGGTCTGGATGAAGCCGCCCTGCTCATTAAAAAAGACATTTCGCGTTGATCGCAGGGCCGCAGAAGGGTCCTCTCCCTGAAAGGCAAGCCGTTGAACAGGCGGTTTTTCGGTCTCGATAATCATTTCCACCCGCAGATTCATGAAGAAGACCGGGTCGCCCGGATTGGAAAAAGTATGGAGCATCTCATGGGCGGCATGAAATGATTCCACCGCCGCGCCCAGAGTTTGGTCGGTGACGGCCCCATCCTCCGCCCCAAGCGGGACGGTGATCTCGTGTGTCTCTCCCTTATAATGCATGTCAATCTGATAGTTCCACTTTACGGTCTCCACCAAACCGGCGCGCTTTCTCACGGCAGCGGGCAAATCCTGTTCCGCCCCCTCTTTCATCGAATGGATAAGCGCATTGATCTGGGGGAGTTCGTGGGCATCCGAGCGGCCGATATAGGTTCGCATCTTGTTCACAACGATGTTCGAGGCGAGGAGACCGCGCGCGGAGAATGCGGTCGCAATGCGAGGGACAATGACTTTCCCGATGCCCAGTTCTTTTGCCTGCACACCGGCGTGAAGAGCCCCGTTTCCTCCGAACGCGACGAGGGTGAAGTCGCGCGGATCATATCCCTTGCGGACGGATACGACGCGAATGCCGTTGGTCATATTGTTGTTGACGATGCGAAATATCCCGTGGGCCGCATGGAGGACGTCGAGTCCGAGCGGGCGCGCGACCTTTTCCTCGATGGCGCGTTCGGCCGCATTGCGATCCAGTTTCATTTCGCCGCCGAGAAAATTATCCGGATCGAGGTATCCCAGCAGAAGGTTCGCGTCGGTTACCGCCGGCTCCGCGCCGCCCCTCCCGTAGCATGCCGGCCCCGGCAGCGCGCCCGCGCTTCTGGGACCTACCTGCAGAGCGCCGCCCGCGTCGACCCAGGCAATGCTGCCGCCGCCCGCGCCGATGGTATGGATATCCAGCATGGGCGCCGCCACCCGGTAGCGGCTGACCCAATACTCAGTAGTGACTGCCGGCTTTCCGCCGCGAATGAGCGAGACATCATAGCTGGTGCCGCCCATGTCGACGGTGATCAGATTCGGCTCGTTGCAAAGGGTTCCAATGAGTTGGGCGCAGGCGACCACCCCGCCGGCCGGGCCGGAGAGCAGGCTGTAGACGGCGAAGTTTCCGGCGTAGGCGGCGTTCATGATTCCGCCGTTTGAGAGCATCACGAAGAATTCGCTCTCGAGGCCGTTTCTTTTCAATTCGGTTTCGAGACGTTCGAGATAATGTTTGAGTTTTGGGCCAGTGTAGGCGTTGACCAGCGTGGTGCTGACACGCTCGAACTCGCGTATCTGCGGGAGCACCTCGTGGGAGAGCGAGACGAAAGCAGCCGGGTGCTCGCGCCGAATGATCTCAGCGATTTTCTTCTCGTGAGCCGGATTCAGGAACCCGAAGAAGAGGCATACTCCGATTGACTCGACGCCGGCGTTCTTCAGCTTTCGAACCCGCTCGACGGCCTCATCCTCGTTGAGCGCGATCAGAACTTTCCCCTCACGGTCCACTCGTTCAGCCACCGTGAGGCGGTGCCGGCGGCGCGCGATGGGCACCGGCGCTTCATGCCGCGGGTTGAAGATGCGTTCCTTGTAGCCGCGCCTGATTTCGATGTCATCCCGGAAACCGTCGGTTGTAATGAGACCGGTTAACGCGCCATCGAATTCGAGCATGGTGTTGGTCGCGACGGTCGTCCCATGGATGAGCAGTTCCGTTTGCGCCAGAAGCTCCGCGGGCGTCATCCCTTCGCGTACGGCGATTTTTTTAATACCGGCCATCACCCCCAACGCCTGATTTTCAGGAGTAGTCAGTGTTTTGACCACCCCGATTGAAGCCGTCAGGTCCGTGTAGACCAGATCGGTAAAGGTGCCGCCAACATCGATTCCTATTTTATATCCCACGGTCTTCGCTCCTTTTGGGCATCCTCAGCGTTTTGTTCTTTACCGTTTATGCTCCGGTCCGGCACGTGAATGTGTGACTGGATCAGACGCATCGCCTTCTTCAGCCAAGGCCGCCAATTGTTTTGAAGCCCATTTTCCGTAGAAGGTTCCTCCCGCTTTCTCCTTTAACAGAGTGAGCACGTGTCGAGCCGACTCGAGGGCTTCGTCTGAGATCAGCATTTGCGAAAGGTGGAACAGAGCCTTGAGTTTAAGCTCTTCGGCAATCGTTCTCCACGCAGATTCTTCGCCGACCTCGTGCGCTTCAGCGACCGCCTTCAGGTCCATTGCCGCCTCCGAATGCGTATCGAAGACGTCGGGGATCACGGAAAGGACCGCCCCCCGGATATAGGATGAGATGAGGCAGACCTCATAAGGATCCACCCGAATGCGGGAATCTCGAAATGCCGCGACTGCATCGAGGATCGGTTGGATGGTTGAAAAAACGCCCCGCGTCTCAGGCACACTGCCATACAAGGCCAACCCTTTCAGTGCGGCAACAAGTGGAAACAATTCAGGCGGGGCTTTCAGTTCCTCCAGATGAGCCAGGGTCAGCCGAAAATTACCGGCGGCGGCCGACAACACCGCCTGGCCGAGCGTTCTGAAATGAGGGGCGGCGGGAAAATCGCGCCGCTTGCCGAGTGCCGCAATCAGCGTCCTTTTCACATTTTCCCGCGGAATTTCGCTGAATGACAAGTCTGTGGAAGAAAATGATTGCGCCCGGCGGAAGCGAAGTATTTCCTTCAGGTGCTCGGGCGCCGAATTCACCGTCTCAATGACCTTTTCTGCATGCGCCCGCACAAGCTTCGCCTTCATCAACGGCATAAAGGCGCCGAGCGCCTTGTCGCCTTCTCTTATGTACTGCGCGGCGCTGGCAGGAGAAGAAGAAGGCAAGAGTCTCTTAAGGAACAGCCTTGCATCCTCCTTCACAATTTCCTGGATATGGCGGCGGTACACCGACATCATTTCCAGGGAATAGTCGAACGGGAAGCCAGCCTCCTCACGCTGGCGCATGAGCGCAATAACGCGGCAGTCGGACGCATCGTACTCTTTTCCTCGAGAGGTGATAACTGGTCGGAGAAGACCGAGCGACTCCATCCGGTCGATCTTCTTCAGCGAGTAACGGGTGTGTCCGGCGACTCGTTTTCTTGAAACAGTTTGTACGTCCTCCGGCTCAGCGGGGATATCGAGGAGCGCTTCCCCCAGCGCCAGTTCACCGGCAGCGATGGCGCCATTGTCAATTATCCGCTTGATCACGTTCAGCGGAAAGAATCGCTTGCTTTGCAGGCGCTTGATCAACCTGATTTTGTCCACGCAGGCGGCGTCGTAGTAGGACATGGTGCGACCCGTTTTGATGGGTCGCGGGAGGAGCCCCTCATGCAGGTAGTGCTTGACGGTAGGGACCGGCACACCCGCCAGAGCGGCGAGCTGACTTATTCTCAATCCCGGCGGCTGTATCGGCTGTTTTCTCATCGGCGGAGCGCTCAAACTAGACAGTGCGACTTCCTAATGGCTCAGATTCTAAATCAAACGCGGTTCGTTTGTCAAGCGCCAAGAAATGGCCCCGTTGAACGAGTTGCGAGCGATTGGCGGCGCTTGACTTAGCGGATGATGGGGATGTATCATTTTTAAGGAGTTGCAGCGCTTCAGGAAATGTGCGATGAAGCGGTTTATTCTGTGATACGTTAAAAAAATTATGGTCTTTTTCTTCATTCGGGAGACGTGGCTTGGGAGAAAACCCCGACCGGCCGAGCATTTCGATTGTAATGCCCGCTTACAATGAAAGGGAAAACATCGAGAAAGCGGTGCTATCATCTCTCGCGGTTCTTCGGAGCGCCTGCGATGATTATGAAGTGGTCGTTGTTGATGACGGCAGCCTCGACGGCACGGCCGAATTGCTTGACAAGATGGCGCAGGAACACGCCGCACTCCGGGTGATCCATCACGACAAGAATTACCGTTTTGGGCGGACGTTGCGGGACGGGATTGCGGCAGCGCGCAAGAACCTGATTTTCCTTACGGATTCAGATAACCCCATCGATATGGAAGATATGAAGAAGGCAATTCCGTTGATGGAGGAGTACGATTTTGTGAATGGCCGGCGACTGGCGCGCGAGCCATCGCTGAAACGGATTCTGTACACGGCTGTGTACAATAAGATGATCCGGATGTTGTTTGGGCTGGACACCCAGGACGTAAATTTTTCTTATAAGATGGTCAAGCGCGAGCTTCTGCAGAAGCTCGACCTGAAATCGGAGGGTTCGTTCATCGATGCCGAAATGCTGCTTGAGGCGAAGAGACTGGGCGGCCGGATTCGGGAGATTCCGATCATGTACTATCCGCGCACGCTCGGCGAATCTACTCTGGCGAGCCCTTCCGTGATCGCAAGGATCCTGTACGAGATGTCCAGATACATGCTTCGACGTCTCTTCAATTCCCACGATTCCAGGAGATCATGAGCCTCTCCTTCTTCTTCATCTCCGTTCGGGGCCGATGGTAATGAAAGCAACCGAACCCGAAGTTCCCTCATGGGCGAACATGAGGTTTAAGCATAATCCCGCCGCCCTACCCGCCGCTCTTGTGGTTGGGTCCCTCCTGATCGGCTTCTTCTTCATGCGCCCGAATATGGGAGAACCCGATTCGTACCGGGAGGCGCTCTCGGCGCTGAAGTACCTCGACGAAAGCACCTATTCTTCCTATTGGGATCACCCGTTGACCATGTATTTTTTCGTGGTCGGGACGAGAGTCGCCCGTGCAATCAGCGCCGAGCAGGCGACGGTTCTCAATACTCTAGCGGTCTTATTCGGGGCCGCCAGCATCTGGCCCTTTTTCCAACTCGTCGCGTGGCTGGTGAACCGGAAAGCTGCTCTATTTGCTTCAATCGCCCTGATAATCTCGCCCACGTTCCTCGAGTTTTCGGCATATCTTTCGCACGAGATTATTGGATTTGCCTTCGCGCTGTGGGCGGTGTATTTCTTCCAGCGTGTGCTGGATCATGGAGGTCGTGCGGCGGCTATTCTGTTCGGGTGTTTTTTTGCTGCAACGTGGTGCGCCCGGCCGAGCGGCGTGTTTTTCATCAGCATGCCGTTGCTGATTCTGTTCCTGTTTCACGTCAGGGGGACCGGCGCGTGGAGGCCGTTGGCGCGCCTGTCGATCTTTGCCGCCGGCGGAGCGGTCGTGTGTCTGGCGGCGGTCTACCGCCCCGCCCTGGTGCAGCATCTGGCCTCATATTCGAGTGATTTTCTGTTCACCTATTATGAGCTGGGCAGGTACTACAAGAGCAGCTTCTTTATCGCTCTTTCGGCTTTGACCCCGGCGCTTCTTGCGCTTGGGGTATTGGGCCTGGCTGTTCTCTTGTTCAGGCGCAAGTATCTTTTGGTTTTTCTCGCCGGTTCCTGGATTGCGAGCGCGTACGTGTTCTATTCGGGCATGTATTCGATGAACCGGTATTTTCTGGTGCTCCTGCCGCCGGCGCTTCTGCTGGTGTTCTCCGCGGGTGATGAATTGGATGAAGTGCTTCCGGCGAAATGGAAATCGGTGCATCCCGCCAAGGCGGCGGCCCTTTTGATTGTCGCCGTGGCGGCGCTGGGTCCGAACTTGTCCGAGCTACTGTACGCCCGGCACAACGACGACGATAAGCAGGCCGCGACCGAGGTGGGTCGGGCGGTCGGGCGGAACCTTCTTTTCACGACGGCCGCAGAACCGATGATCCTCTACTACAACCGGGAGAATCCGCCGGAGACTGTATATCTGGTAACCGAATATAGTCCCGGCAAAGTAGTGATGAAAGTGGATATGCTTCGTTTGGCGCAGCAACGATTGAGGGAAGGCCGACCGGTGTTTTTGACACAGGAGATCATTCCCCATTTCCGGTTCGTGCAGGTGGACGCGCAGTGCGAGCCGGTTTTTGAATATCGGTTCCGGAAGCTGAATCGAAATATTCGGGCGTTGCGTCTTTTCCGGCTGACAGAGCTGCGGATCGCGAGCGACCGGCTTTCAGGGAGCGGTTGAAATGGCCACGTTGCTCATAGTGAATGCCGACGATTTCGGGCTCGAGAAGGAAATAAACACGGCCGTCATTCGAGCTCACGAGGAGGGCATTGTCACCAGCGCGTCGCTTTTGGCGGTCGGGGATGCCTTCGAACATGCGGTGGAGCTTGCCAAGAAGCATCCGCGCCTCGGGGTCGGAGCGCATCTTGCGTTGACACGCGGGCCGTCCCTGAAGGGGAAACCGCTCATCGGTTCGGAAACATCTTCCGTGACAGGCGGAACAGGGCGTTTTTCGAAGAGTCCTATCATCTTTGCCATGCGGGCGGCTCTGCGTCTGGTTGATGCGGGAGAACTGGAGAAAGAGTTTCGGGCGCAATTAGAGAGAATAACTTCGGCCGGCATTCCGATCACGCATATAGACAGTCATCAGCACATCCATTTGGCGCCGCCGATCTTTGCCATTGTGATCGGCCTCGCGCTTGAATTTGGGATAAGCTGGGTGAGGATGCCCTTTGCGCCCGTCAGGACCGTCGGGTGCAATGGCGATATTGGGGGGAAAATGAAAAAGGCGCTGCTGAGGCGATTGGCGGCATGGAACCTGCGCACGTTGAGGGGGACGAAGCTCCGTTGGGCGGATTATCACGTGGGAATAGAACATGCCGGCTGTCTGCGGGAGGATGCGTTGCTGAGAGTGCTTCAGGAGCTTCCCGATGCAGTCGTGGAACTTTCCTGTCATCCGGGCGCGGACAACGCGGCATTGAATCGGGATCACCCATGGGGTTACTGCTGGCGGGAAGAGCTGGCCGCTTTATGTTCTCAGGAGACAGCGGCGACGGTGAAGAGACTGGGGATTCGGCTGGTAAATTATGCGGGATGGGACGAGGAAGCAGCTAGTCCCACTTGATCGTTTCGATCGTCTTTTTTTCCTGGTCCCAATAATCTATCTTCGTCAGGATGCTGTTGATGAATTCGAGCCTGGCGGCTTGTTCGCCGGTGGTATGGTTAAAGAGCCGGATTTCGACGTTCTCCACTCCGGCAAGCGACATTTTCTCGCGCTCGTAACGGCATTCCAGACTTCTGAGGAAACTCTCGACCATTTCATTCGTAATTTTCATCGTCCTGAATTCTTCCTGTTCGCGATCTCATTCCAATGGCAAGAGAATTCTTACACTTGTTCCCGATTCAGACAGTGAGTCAACCCGGATTTTCCCTCCGCATTCTTCCACTACCGCTTTGGTCGCGGCCAATCCGAGGCCCATGCAATGCAGGTGACTCTTGGTGGAGAAGAAGGGAGCGAAGAGGCGCTGATGTGCCTCTTGTGAAATTCCGGGGCCATCGTCTTCAAAGACAGCCAGCAACTGCTGATCTTCGATCGCTGTCCGAATGGAGAGCCGGCTGCCGCTTTCCTGCAGCGCTTCAAGCGCGTTCTGGATGATATTCGCAAATGCATGCTCCAACGCGCCGGCGTTGGTTTCGATCACCGGAAGATCGTCCGAATAGTCTTCGGTTATCTCGAGGTTCTTTTTTGCGAACTGGCGCCGAAATAGATCCAACGCCTGGCGGATGATGATATTCAAGCTGCAGTATTCTTTCTCCTGATTCGTGAACCTGGCGAGGCGCTTGTAGTTGAAGATCAGCTTCTTGCATTCGTCGGCGGAGGAACTGATTTTTTCCAGTTCTCTGGCGATGAGCAGCGCCCGTTCCTGTCCGAGCAGCAGTTGTGCGTATCCGCTGACGCCGGTGAGTTGATTATTGATTTCGTGAGTGAGGTCTGAAGAGAGCTTTCCCAGCAAGGTGAGCCGCTGGCACACCACCAATTTTTCGAGGAATCGTTTCGTTATCTCGTCCTGGGGAAGAAGTTGCTCCACGGCGCGCGCTCCGTGTGGCCGTCAACTATTCGCTGGTCTTGAAGTTTTCCTCGTACCACTGAACCCATTTGACGACGTCCGACCCGTACGGCCGATGGGTGATTTCTTCGAGTACCATCAAAGCACGTGTCTGTTTGTTGGGGTTGCCCGAGTCGAGCGCGTCAATAAGCGAATGCACGGCGTTGAGATCATTAACGTGAATTAGGGCTTCTTTTGCATTTTCGGCGACTTCAGAATCCGAATCGCCCAAAGCGTCCACCAGTTCCTTGATGGTCGTCGAATCAGCTATATAAATAAGCGCGCGGGAGGCCGCTCGTCGAACGAGTGGCGAGCGATCTTTCAGCGCGTTCGCAAGCGCTCCGGCCGATGAAGGGTCTCTTGCATTCGCCAACGCCGAAGCCGCTCGCGCCCGAACCGTGGGATTTGAATCGGCAAGCAGTTCGACGAGTGCTCGAATCGCCTCGGGCGTCTTTATTTCGCCGAGCGCGTCGGCGATGTCGCCCCGCAGGGAAGCATTCTCATTGGTTACGGCCTGGGCCAGCGTTTTCGCGGAAGAGCTTCCACCGATTTTCCCCATTGCGGAAATGATCGTCCGCCTGACACTCTCATCGGTCTCCCGATCAAGCGCGGCGGAAAGTTCGGCTCCGGCGCCGGCCGTTTTCAAGCTTCCGAGCGCATTTGCACAATAACTGCGGATTCTTGCTTCTTCGTCATTTAATCCGTTGACAAAAATTCCTTTGCTGCTGGGCGATCCTATTTCATAAAGGGCATAAATCACCTCGACGCGGACATTGCTTTTCTCATCGCCTGCGGCAGTCTCCAGTGCCTGGATAGCAGCAGTGTCGCCCTTATTCGCCAATTTCCCCAGAACGTAGGCGGAATATTCTCGCGCCGAAGGACGGGGTGCGCTCAGAGTGTCGATGAGTTGGGGAAAGATGCTCTTATCGCGCTGGTTAACCAAGGCTTCCGCAGCGGCCTTTTGAACTATATCCTCGGGATCATCAAGTGCCTGCACAAGATATGGGGCAGTTCCCGGTTCCTTTCGTTCTCCGAGAAGCTGAGCGGCATATCGGCGTTGATACTTCAGTGTCGATTGCTGCAGTGCCTGGACAAGGTCTGAAGTCGATGAGGACGTATCGACAAGGATTAAGGAGTTAGCTTCCTTCTGGGCTAAAAGGATTTCTCGTTGTGAAGCGGGGGACTCGAAAAAAGCGGCCTCCGCCAGAATCGTAACCGGCGCCACCAATATGGTAAGGCCTGCGATGAACGTTTTCAAACTGTTCTTCATTTCCCCCCTGCGGCACAAAGCAGGCAGCCGGAACGCCCACTTAACCCCTCTTGGTCCCCTCAATTATACATCACGTTGGGGAAAAAGCCAAATAGAGCAGAAAAACGCGCAAGACCACCTTAAATTGTATTATAAGCAAAAAAAATGCCGAAAGTCCGGTTTTGTCCAATTCCGTTAACTCATCTGTTCGCGGAGCGGAACCGTGCATGGCGCGCCGCTATTGACTGTTGCCAAAGTGAGAAAGAGTGGAAGACGCTCTTGAGGTACGGAGGCGAAGACGCAGAGGCCGCTTCGAAAAAGTCAATTTTGGCCGCGAATGGTTGATTTCCATGCATATTGAAAATTAAGACTTGCAAAAAGAAAGGGCGCATGATAGAATCGCACTGCTTGTCGGGAAGGGGCATTGAAGATTCGTTTCATTTCAATTTTCTGCTTCATATTCACGTTCCATCCGCAAGCGATTACCTATATATGTCTGCTCCCATATCCGTTCAAGACAAACAAGTCCCCCGAGGCTTTGGTATCATAGGGTTATCAGTAGATGCAGGTGAATTGGGGGAGAATCGATATGGGAAAGAAGCGCGTCTTGGTTGCCGATGACGATGTTGATGTGCTGGAGGTAATCAAGGCAATTCTGGAGCATGAAGGTCTCCAGGTGAACACGGCGCGCGACGGCGAGCAAGCTTTCAAGCTGCTGCGAAAACATGCCTTCAACGCCGTCATTCTGGATGTATCGATGCCGAGGGTTCCGGGGACCAAGCTGCTCCAACTGATGCGCCGGAGCAGCAAGTTCAGAAAGACTCCGGCGATGCTGATAACGGGTAACGTCCTTGAGACGAAGCGAATGGAGGAGGAAGGGACGCTCAAGCTGGCGAACGACCTCCTGATCAAACCGTTTAACACGCGCGATCTCATCAAAAAAGTTAAACTTCTCGTCAATTCCGAAAAAGATTCCCGGCAACCGGCGTCCAAACCGGATAAAGAACCTCGCGTCTGATCTCAAGAAACACGATCCGCCCCTGTTGTGAGATTTTGCCTGTCAGAAAGATAATGGCATTTT
The DNA here is from genome assembly GCA_003598085.1 of Candidatus Abyssobacteria bacterium SURF_5. Taxonomy (NCBI): domain Bacteria; kingdom Pseudomonadati; phylum Candidatus Hydrogenedentota; class Candidatus Abyssobacteria; species Candidatus Abyssobacteria bacterium SURF_5. The sequence continues at coordinate 45,497 of QZKU01000143.1, read as the reverse complement.
GCTCAGAGACGACGCGGTTATGCCTTCCAAGAATAATCAGGAGCAATGGCCGGAACACGCGGTATGCGCGCGGTGTGCGGCGCCCCTGACCGATGACTACCGAGAAAGCCCGCTGGGACTTCGATTCTGCAAAGACTGCTTTGACGGGACCGTGCAGGAAAAAGTTCGGGAGCGTGCGGCGCTCATTTATGTGAAGGGCCGATGCTCAAAATGCGGCAAATCGCTTATTAACGGTTATCGTTTGAACCAGTTTGGGGTGATTTACTGTTTATCCTGCTCGGACTCACCGTCCAAGCCCGCATCTGAATCAGTTGCCGGTGAGCAGAATCCGGATGAGAAGTCGGATACTGGCCGCGCCGCAACCCCGCTGGAATATCTGTTGGTTGTTTCGATCATGGTTTCTCATCTGTTGTTCTTTTTGGATTTCCTGCTTGCGGGCCGGCTTTTGCGCGGCGAGACATTTTTCCGCCCCCTCGTCGCGCTGGACCTTGTCGCGCTGATTCTGCTGGTGATATCCCGCCGGTTTTCCTCTTCCTGGTTCTCGATTCTGTGGTCATTGCTTCTTGTGGCAGGCTACATTATACTGGTTTTGGGAGAGATAGTTACATTCATTCAACAATAGGCCGACCGTGGTGGTGGGATTGTGAAAGCAGTCGCCGGGCCTGAAAACATCAAGAAAAAGTACGAAGTGATTGAGCACACCGCCGATACCGGCATTTCGGTAAGAGGGAAGACGCTTGAAGAGTTATTTGCGCTTGCCGGATGTGCGATGTTTGATCTGATGGTCGATGTGAGAAAGGTGAAACCAGAAGAAGAAGCGAAGCTCAGCCTGGAAGCGGAGTCACTCGAGGAGCTGCTGGTGACGTGGCTGAACGAACTGCTTTTCCGGGCGGAGGTGAGCGGGATGTTCTTCAGCAGGTTTGAAGTGGTCTCCGTCAGGGATAACAAGATGAAAGCTTCGATCAAGGGCGAGCCATACGATCAGAAAAGGCATCCGATAGGACAAAGCATCAAAGCGGCCACATATCACGAACTCGAGGTTGCCAGAAGAGAAGGGCAGTGGCTCGCGCGGGTGATTTTTGACATTTAGGTGAGTAAGAGAAATGCCGCAAGTGGCGATGAAAAAAATCGGCGATTTCATTTACGAGATCGCCAAGACCGGCCAGATGAGGGTTCCCGCCAGGATTTACGCTGACGAGGGCCTGATGCGCGATATTCAGAAGGACAAGAGTCCCGAGCAAGCCGCCAATGTGGCCACGCTTCCGGGAATCGTGAGATATTCGCTGGCGATGCCGGATATTCATTGGGGCTATGGATTCCCGATTGGGGGAGTTGCGGCCATGGACCCGGCAGAGGGCGGCGTCATCTCACCCGGCGGAGTGGGTTATGATATAAATTGCGGAGTCCGTCTGATCCGGACTAACTTAATGGTGCAGGATATCCAGCCGCGCCTTCGCGATTTGGTGATGGCGCTGTTCCAGGCGATCCCGACGGGCGTCGGCGCCAAGGGCGGCATCGAGAAGCTGACCCGAAACGAGCAGAGAAAGCTGTTTGTGAAAGGAGCGAAGTGGGCGGTTGAAAATGGATACGGCGACGCCGCCGATCTCGAACATACCGAGGAGAAGGGGTGCCTGCAAGGGGCTGATCCGGACAAGGTGAGTGACCATGCCGTGGAACGCGGAGCCGCTCAAGTGGGAACGCTTGGTTCGGGCAATCATTTTCTCGAGATTGAAAAAGTCGAGGAAGTATATGATCCCGAGGCCGCCCGCGTGTTCGGTATCGAGAAGGATTCGATCACGGTCATGGTTCATTGCGGGTCACGCGGATTCGGCCACCAAATCTGCGACGATTATTTGAAAGTGATGGCGCGGGCGATCCAGAAGTATCACATCGAGCTGCCGGACAGGCAGCTTGCCTGCGCCCCGGCGGAATCGCAGGAGGGGGCGGACTACATTTCGGCCATGGCGGCTGCGGCAAATTATGCGTGGGCAAACCGGCAGGTAATCATGCATCTGGCGCGGGCCGCATTTGAACGCACATTGAACATGAATCCACGCGATTTAGGCATGCGCCTGATCTATGATGTGTGTCACAACATTGCCAAGTATGAGAAGCATACGGTAGACGGGCGGGAGCGCATGTTGTGGGTTCATCGAAAGGGGGCGACGCGCGCTTTTCCACCAGCGCATCCCCATATCCCAGCCGATTACCGGCACGTTGGTCAGCCGGTGCTGATTCCGGGCGACATGGGGAGGGCATCGTACCTGTGCGTGGGCACCAATGCGGCGATGGAGGAGACGTTCGGGTCGACCTGTCACGGCGCCGGCCGGGTGATGAGCCGCTCCGCCGCAATCAAGGCGACGAAGGGACGCTCGATCAAGAAAGAATTGGAAGAGAAGAACATTATTGTGATGGCCCATGGCAGAAGCACACTCGCCGAGGAAGTTTCCGAGGCCTACAAAGATGTGAACGCCGTTGTGAACGTGATGCATCAGGCGGGAATAAGCCTGCGCGTGGCAAAGTTGCGCCCCCTCGGCGTAATCAAAGGATGATTACGCCGGGTTTACACCGGAAAGGGAGAGACTATGGCTCTTATTGATCGGTATTCCTTTGGTTCCGTCACCATCGGCGGGCGCTCATATGCGTCTGACCTGATCATCTATCCGGACAAAATCCAAGAAGAGTGGTGGCGTAAGGAAGGCCACAGGCTTCAAACAGAGGATATTCCGGATGTCCTTGCAGACCCTCCGGAGATTTTGGTGATTGGACAGGGGGATCCCGGACGAATGCAAATAGACCCTCGCGTCACCGAGGCGCTGAAGCAATTGAACGTGAGGGTTCTTGCCGCTCCCACCAAAAAAGCATGCGAGGAATTTAACAGGCTGGTCGAACAGGGGAAAAAGGTTATCGCCGCGCTTCACCTGACCTGCTAGAACGGTATCTCAAAAGGATTGATGCTGGAGAAGGCATTTTCCACAAGATTGAGGGACGCTCTTCAAAGGATCGAGATTGCGGTCGAAGCGCGGACGCAAAATGCTTTTAAGACCCGCTCCGGAAAATCGGGTTGAAGGCGGCATCGATCCCATGGAGGTGAAGCCAAATGAAAGCAGGAAGTGGTGAGATTTCCATTGTGCGCGGCGATATCACCGAACTCGAGGTGGATGCCATCGTTAACGCCGCCAATAATCATTTGATCCTCGGAGCCGGTGTAGCCGGCGCGATACGTTCAAAAGGGGGTCCCACCATTCAGGAGGAATGCGATAAAATCGGCCGCATCGAGATAGGGGAAGCGGCGATTACCGGCGCCGGCAGGCTTCCCGCAAAATACGTGATACATGCCGCCAGCATGGGGGATGAACCGGTTTCCGAACGATCATTGCGCGACTCCGTCAGGAACAGCCTGCTCAGGGGAGAGGAAGCCGGCGTTCGATCCATTGCATTTCCTGCGATCGGGACGGGGATTGGCGGTTTCCCGATTGAGCGCTGCGCGGAAATAATGATTGGTTTGGCGCGACAACATCTCCAGCAAAACGATTCGACAATACAAAAGATTATCTTTGCTCTTTTCAAAGAGGCTGACAAGCAAGTCTTTGATCGGGTTCTCGCACGAGAACAGTAATGCATTAATAATTCTCGGGCGCCGCCTCTTTGGCGGCTTTTGCCAGTGGAACGGCCGTGCTCAAATTTACTCGTCTCGCCTTCGGCGCCCTTGCAGCCGCCGTCTTCGCATGCGCATTTGTCCATGCTGACGGCGCACCTTCTGAGGAACGTCTTCTTCTCTGGCACCAGGAGACCGGCCAGAGGCGGAAGATTCTGCAATCAATAATAAAAGAGATCAATTGCCGAGATCAGACTGCAAGAGTCGAGGATGTGGTTTTTGGTCCTGCGCGAGGAGCGGTAGCGGAGAAGCTTCGTTCGATCAAGCCGGAGGAACGGCCGCACCTTGCGCTGGTCGAGCGCGAGGCGCTCCCGGCGCTGGCGGATAAGGGCATCATTTTTCCGGTTGACCGCTTCCTCGAGAATCACGGAATATTGAAAAATAAAGTTCTTGTTCCCCCCGCCAGGGAATACGTGCGGTATAGAGACCTTCTATACGGTATCCCTGCGTCTCTGAACCCGTATGTTTTTATCTGCAATCCCGCCTTGCTGGCGGAAATTGGGGCCGAGCTGCCGTCGGATTGGGATGACATCCTGCAATTGCAGAAGCACGTTGCCAAGCACAGGCCTGCGGGCGCCGAAGAAATATGGACGCTAAACACTCGTTCTCTTGATTCGATATTCTCGATTCTCGCTGTCCAGAAAGGGCTTTCGGGGGCAGAAAAGCAAGATGAAGTCCTCGCTGACATCCTGGAACTGCTGCACAAATTCCGAAAGCAAAATGTTTTTCCTCCGTACTATAAGTTCTGGGATCCAAATTTTCTTGAAGTGACGGATAGAAAAGTCCTCTTCCAAATCGAAGATGCCAACCTGGTTTCGGCAATGCAGGATTCGACTGAAATTCCACTCGTCATTGCGCCGATGCCTTCGGTCTCGGAAAACCGTGTGACCGCTTTGTCCGACAGCCTGGTTTTTGTGCTGTGTCGGACCGACAATCTGCAAGCTGCATCGGCCTTCCTGGAATTATTCTTCAATCCGTCGTACTATCGGATGTTCCAGGAAAAATGTTTCTACGTCAATCCCTTCACAAGCACTGCGGGGGGAATGGAAATCGAAGAAGATGACCCATTATATCGACAGGTTCTGGTATCGGCCCGGGCGGGGAAACCGCTGGATCTGTCTTTGGGCGGTGGCGCATTTTCAAAGATTTCGCGGGCTGTAGCCCAACTGGATGCAGGGCTGCTGTCGCCGGAAGAGGCGCTGCGGGAGATAACGCGCTCATTTGACGCGGAAAATCATGGCAAAGGTGCTGCTTCAGACGCAATATCAGTGTCGTGGGCGGAAAGCACTCGGCGCATTTTCGCTGGCGAACGAAGGGGGTTGAAGAATCTGCCCGTCACCGTCACGTGTGCCCGAAATGAAAACGAGTCTTTCCAACTCCTGATCAGCAGTGAGAAGGAGGCGGAACGGGTCACGTGGAAAGTTGAATCGCCACCCCGAAATGAAGATGCTTCACATTTTCGCATTGAGGTATATGGAGAAAGGGACACTACCGTGCCGCTGCCGCTGGTTGCGAACGAGGCGGGGGCATATCCCAATATCTTGGAGCCGGTTGATTCATTTGATCTTTCACCCGGTGCACCTGTCAGGCTTTGGGTGGAGATTTTTGTGGGAAGAGGTGTTCCCGCTGGAGAGCGGACGCTGGCGATAATTCTGGAGAATCCGGAGAAGGCATGGTGTCGGATTCCCATAAAAATTCAAGTGCTCCCGTGGGAGATTCCGGCTTCGCCGTCACAGCCAGCCGTAGTCGGCCTGAATTACGATCTGGTCGCCCGTCATCTGGGAGTGGATAAAAATTCGGCGGATGGTCGGGAGGTGCTCGATTCATTTTACTGGTTTCTTGTTGAGCGAAGGCTGACGCCATACCAGCCCCCAGTGTCGCTGAACTCGGACAGGATTGGCGAGTACTTAAGGGACGAGCGCGTCTCCGCGTGCCGGTTTCCTCTGCCGCCGGTCAACGAATGGTATGCTCCTCTGGTGGAGTTGGGGGAGAAAGAAGGGTGGCTGGACAAGATATTTGTCTACTTTATCGATGAGCCGACGTACCATCAATATTCTGCGGTCGTGGAAACGGGTCGAGAAATCCATTCTCGCGGGAAGCGCCCAAAGTTCCTGGTCACATGTATGCCTGATGAGATGCTGGTGGGCTCGGTCGATATCTGGGGCATTCACATCTCATTTTTGCCGGTTGGGATACCACATCTTTTTTCCGATCGATCGGAATATCTTGCCCGGGTGAACGGGCGATTGCCGCAAGAAGCGGTATGGTGGTACACAGCGGGGCCGGTAAAGCCGTTCCCGACACTTCATATAGAAGATGATCCCTCGGCCTTCAGGGTAATCCCGTGGATGCAGCAGTTGTATGGAATCGATGGTTTTCTGCATTGGGAAGCAGCCAATTGGACGCAGCCGTTCGATGAAGCGTTTATTCCGCTTTTTGGAAACGGAGAGGGGGTGCTGATTTATTCGCAGGGGGGGAGACCGGCGCCCTCGATACGATTGGAACTGCTTCGCGAGGGGCTCGAGGATATGGAATACCTATTCTTGCTGCGCCGAAACATTGAGACGGTGCAGAAGATACTTTCCGCCGAATATCTGGGAGATGTGGCAACAATAAGAATCGGAGAACTGTGCCGGCGCCTCGTTTCCCGGGATTCGCTGCATACCGATCCTGCAGGTATATTGCCGCTCATGTCGTTTGCGCGCGAGCCCGGCAAAATCGAACAGGCGCGCAGCGAAGTAATCACGGAGATCGCGTCCATGATAGACCGTCCGTACGCGCTGGTATTGACGGATCCGGAGGAGAGGCGGTACACTGATGCCGCGACAGTTCGCATTTATGGGGTTACGGAACCAGACTGCGCGATCGAGATCAATTCCCATTCTTTATCGGCAGCCTCGAGCGGCGCCTTCTCGATGAACCTTCCGCTTGAGGAGGGAGTCAACAGCTTTTCCATCGTGTTCAAGAATGGAGCGATGACTAAGAATATAATCAGGGTAATCGAAAAGGACTGATGTGTCGGAAGTGCATGTCACGGCGGAAACACAACAGGCTCTGAGGCTGCGAGCCTGGGGTTTCGTAATTTTGATGCAGTTGGTGATATTGATTTCGCTGCCGCTGACGCCGTATGTGTGGGAGAGAGCGGTTCTTACTTTTGGGGCGGGCTTCAGCAATTTCCCTTATATGTTTTCTGTTGCGCTGCTGCTCTTTTTTTTCTATATCATGGTTGGTTCATGGAGAGACTACGGCCCTTTCAGGATCATTGCATTGGCGGCGCTGTCAATGGGCTACGGTTACGTATTGAAATACTACTGCAAATTTCCGGCGGAAAAATTGCACCTTGTGGAGTACGGAGCTCTGGTTTTCCTTGCGTTGAGAGCTTTCTCTTTTGATTTTTCGACCAGGTTTTCCTACGCACTCGCATTCCTTTTCGGACTGGTTTTCGGGTCTATCGATGAAAGCATACAATATTTTCTTCCGAACCGCACATTTGAAACACGAGACATCGTCACCAATGGTCTTGCATCCGCTTTCGGGCTGGCGCTGATTGCGTTGTTAACGAAACGGAGCCGTGGGAAGATGCCTTTGGAGCGGCTGAAATAATATGGGAAGAAGTACAGGAAAGATATTTATTTTTGCTGTTTTAGCCGGCGTTCTCTTTCTCGTGACGGAGCGACCATCCCCCAGACGGGCGCCTGAGGATATCAACGTCATTCTTCTGACTGTGGACTCGCTTCGTGCCGATCATTTGAGCTGTTATGGACACAACAGAGCAACGAGTCCGAATATCGATGCGCTTGCCGAGCGGGGAGTGCTTTTTCGCCGGGTGTTCAGTCAATCGGCATGGACCGTACCCGGTCTGATTTCCGTTTTGACCTCTCTTCAGCCGCCGGTACATCAGGTTGACAAGCGGGGGCAGCTGCTGGACTCCGAGATTACGACCATTTTCGACTGTTTTGCGGAGGCCGAATATGAAGTTCCGAACATCTGTTTTGTTCTCACGTTGCCGGAATTTTTGGGCATACGCATTGGGCCGGTCGAAGAACGGTATTTCTCTGAAGAGGATGGCGAGGAGATCTTTCGCTGGATCGACGAGAATCATGACTCCAAGTTCTTCCTCTGGTATCACTACCGAAACGTACACCTTCCGTACAGGCCGCGGGAAAGCACTCACTCAGTTTTTCTTTCGGGGCATCCGAATGAAAATCAGGTGTCACCGGGCGTGAAGGCCGTTCTTTCAGATTCCGCCAGCGTATTTGTCGACACGGTCAAGTTCCAGCAATCGGATCGGGCCATCATACACGATCTCTACGACGGAGAAGTGATCGAGTTGGATTTCTTTGTGGGCCGTCTGTGCGCGCGCCTGCACAAATACGGCCTGCTTGAGAAGACGCTGCTTGTCATTACGGCGGACCATGGAGAGGAGCTGTTTGATCATGGTTTTGTGGGGCACGCATCGACATCGCGTTCAGCGACCGTGTATGACGAGGTGCTGCGAATCCCGCTGATCATGTCTTTGTCCGGTTATCTTCCGGAGGGAGTGCAAATACGGGAGCAAGTGCAGCAGATAGATATCATGCCGACGCTTCTCGAGCTGACGGGAATCCCGATGCCGTCGGGGATACAAGGACGCTCTCTGGCGCCCCTCATTTTCGATGCCGGCAAGCGAAGCGAGTCGAGTATTCCTGCCTTCGCCGAGACTATTTACGGCGGATACCAGGCGAGCGGCGAAATGGAGGAGACGCGGTTGAGATGCGTGCGGACCGACTCCTGGAAGCTGATCGAGACAGAAGGCCCGGCAGGAAAAAACTATCAACTCTTTGATTTGCTGATAGACATCAAGGAGCACCGAAACGTCTACGACAAAAACCCCGAGCCTGCCAATATTCTTCTGACGCTCTTAGACGAGTGGAAGCGGGAAAACGTTCTCCGCCGGAACGCGCTTGCCGCGCACCAATCTGCTTTGGTGGACAGCGGAAGCGAAGGGCTTTGCCCGCAACTCATTTTTCCGTATGACGGAGTGGTTCTTCGCTTCAACGAGAGGCACGGGATGGTGCGCGCCTCATGGACCGGAAGTCCTGTGATGACGTACATCATCGAATATGACATAGGCGACGGAATTCATCACCTCACCGGTTCATTCCTCAATTACGGAAATCAGCGCGATTTCGGGCCGTATTCGAAGGAGATATGGCTTGCGCTCGGTGTCCGGAATCCGTGGAGGGTGCGTATCTCGCCGGACACACAGCCCCGCTGTTGGAGCGAATGGTTGGAATTCTATTTTCAATAGCGCCCGGCCGACGTTTCCTTTGCGATCATTTCCGCTTCGCCCGCGCCATCAAAACTTTCATGATGCCGACCACGACATCCTCGCCCCGCTGATTCTTCACTGTCTGCCGATAGGTGATTATGCCGCTCTGGTCGTTTCGCTCTTCTTTCTCGATCACCTCGCCCTCAACGTGAATGGTATCGCCGATGCGGGTGGCATTGATGAAACGCACCCGATCCATTCCATAGAATGCGATGGTGAAGTAGGGTTGAAGCGGGACAAGTCCTGAAGCGATGGAGAGGACCAGCAGCCCATGAGCGATCCGGCCTCCGAACATCGTGGCGCGGGCATATTCAACGTCGCTGTGAAGCGGGAACCAATCGGCGGAAAACATCGAGAAGTTAACCAGGTCGGCCTCCGTCACGGTTCTCCCCCGGCTGACAACTTTGTCCCCGATGGCGATGTCGTCGAAATACTTATTGAACATTCTCTTCCTCCATTAAAGATGGAAAGGCAAAAGACCGGCTCTTCAAGCGAAGCAATTATATCGCACCTTTCGAAGAGTTTCCAAAAAGATGCTCACCGCCTACCGGTTTCATCATGATATTCAGACAAATCGCCCCCATCTCACGAGCAACTCAACGAGATGAGGGCGTGAGCGTTCAGGTGAGCGCCGGTTTCGGCAGTGGTTCGACGTGCGCTTCGAAGGCGAATGCGGCCCGCAGGAGAGTCGCTTCGTCGAAAGCTTTCCCCACCAACTGCAGGCCGATTGGCAGGCCGTCGCCGCTCATGCCGCACGGAATCGAGATTGCCGGGAGGCCGGTCAGGTTGGACGGGCACGTATATCGCAGGAGCGCCATCTGCGCGTCGGTCTCCATTCCCTTGATCGAAACCGTCTGCGCCCCGATTTTGGGAGCAGGAACCGCCGCGGCGGGAAGCGCAAAGACGTCAATTTTTCTGAAGGCATCCGCAAACTCTTTTCGGATCAGACTGCGTATGCGCTGCGCCTTGAGGTAATGCACAGCGGTGAAAGCCGCTCCGGCCTCGAGAAGCACGCGCACGTCTTCGCCGAAATCGAGGGGACGATTCCTCAGATTCTCCTCGTGATAGGAGGCTGCTTCGGCGGTGATAATGACGGATTCAATAGGGCTGGTCAGCTCGATATTGGGCAGGTTGACCTCCACGATTTTTGCGCCCAGCCTTTCGAACAGGGAAAGCGCGCGCCTCACCGCCTGCTCGACCTCGTCGTCGGCTCCATTAAAACAGAAGGCCGGTTCGATTCCAATTTTCAATTTCTTCACGTCGTCTTTGAGCGCGCGTTCGAATCGAGGAACTTTCTCGCAGGCGCTCGAAGGATCTTTGGGGTCGTATCCTGCCATGGCCGAGAGCATCACGGCGGCATCACGCACGCATTTCGTCATCGGGCCAATGTGGTCGAGCGACCAGGCCAGCGGGATGATCCCGTGCAGGCTGACCCGGCCATAGGTGGGCTTCAGACCGACGATCCCGCAAAGAGCTGATGGAGTGCGTATGGAGCCGCCGGTATCGCTGCCGGTTGCCGCGATGCACATTCCGGCCGCGACCGCCGCGGCTGAACCGCCGCTCGAACCGCCGGGAATGCGCGCCAGGTTGTAGGGATTCCTAGCGCCCCCAAAGTGAGGGTTCTGAGTTGTCCCGCCAAACGCGAATTCATGCAGGTTGGTCTTCCCCGCGATAACCGCGCCTGCTTCGCGAAGTTTGGCGACGGATGTGGCATCCTCGTCCGGCACCCACTCCTGCAGAATTTTTGATCCGCCTGACGTCCGCAGGCCCTTCGTCTGATACAGATCCTTCAGCGAAATCGGGATACCGTGCAACGGGCCGAGATATCTATTCTGTTTTATCTGACGTTCCGCTTTGCGCGCAGCCTGGAGAGCGGCATCGTGATCGACGGTTATATAGGCCTTGAGCCGGGGCTCCAATTTCTCTATTCGATGCAACACGGAGCGGAGAAGCTCGACGGGAGAGATTTTACGTGATTTGATCATTGGACCCAATTCGGAAATGGTCAGATCGCAGAGCTCGTTGGGCATGGAAGTCACTCCTTTATGGTATGGAAAATAAATGCGGGGATCGACTGCTGGTATCCCTCAGGCTGGAGCATCTTCATCATGGAGATGAGGCCGGCGAAAAGGTAAAAATTTGCATCAATCTCGGGGCCCATCTCCACATCCGCCATGAGATTCAACTGTCTTCTCATGAAGTCCGGGGTCAGTTCATCACATTCAGCGCACATACCCTCTCCTCTATCTGACGGTGGTGTTGTGAATCATTTTTTTGATTTTCGCGAGCGCTTGGAGCGGCGATTCAGGGTTTCGCCCAATGTCGCCCCGGTTTGGGCGCCCGAGCGGATCACGCTGTATTCTTTTTCGAGGGCCGCCAACACCTCTCCATAGGTCAGGTTTGGCTTTTTCTTTGCGAAGTCGAAGAGAATCCCGTGAAGGGAGCGGGAGAGTTCGAGAAACCTGCGCCGATTGGATATTTTTCGGCGTTTGTATTCGATCTGGGTCTCGCTCCAGAGATCGATGACCATGAAGGAGAGCAGCTTCAAAGCGCGGGTTGGAATCTGAACGAGCGCACTGCGGAGATCCTTGCTTGCCTCTTCCCCGTAATTTTCCTCGACATTAAGAAAATAAATCACCTCATTCGCCAGGTCCTCCTTGTTCATGTAGTGGCGGTACTGATTCTTGACTACACTTTCAGTGGGAAGGCCGACATCATGGGTCCAAGTAAACCGAACTTCGATTGAGCCGTCTTCACGCTCCTTGACATCGAATTCAATTTGATGCATTCTGCAATGCCTCCTTTGCCCAATGAATGCTCTCCCAAACGGTCTCAGCAGTATCAGCGGAAGCGGATTCGATGGCGCCAGTAGGGCACGATGTATGGTCTTCCGATCATTCCCGCAGGGACCGGCTCGCCCAACAGGTTTGCTGCTGTATTGGCGACGGTGACTTCGATGCTGTTCTCTCCCTGTTTCAGCAAATGCGTTACGTCGAGTACGTACGGCCTCCACAACAATTGTCCGGCATATTTATCGTTTATTTTGACCTCGGCTGCTTCATGTATCCGGTAAAACTTGAGGAGCAGTTGCTGGCCGATGTATTTGAGCGGCAACTTGAATGATGCTTTGTATGTCATCGTGCCAATGAAGTTGGGAAGACCGATATCCGCCCAGGGGATGGCCGGCGCGCCGTAGAGCTGTTCGACGATCCTTTTCTTTTTCACCCAGAAGCGGCCGATGAGGCAGACGGGTTCGATACCATGAACGCTGGGAAAAAGAGTCGGGAATTCTGGTTGCCGCCACTCCAGCCGCAGGCGGTTTGCTCCCTTTCTTACGAGGGTGGAGAGAGGGATCAAGCGATTGGAGTCGTCCCATATGAAAATGGGTTCGGGTTTTCTGTCGATCTCGTGGCCGTTCAATTGGATCGATACGGGGTTTCCATCGCTCTCCTCGTACACCAGAGCGAGATCCTCTGGCACATGTTCAATCACGAAGGAAGTTATCATGGCATATGCACTTGCGGGAGGGGGATAGTCATGCCCGACGGGGACTCCGGCATATTCGGCCATTTTTAAAAGGATCCCTTCGGCCTCTTCAAAGTTCTGAGGGTCGATGCCAAGTATTTTACTCCATTTAGCCGCAGATGTCACTGCATGCGAAAGCCGCCGATATTTTGCGGTCTCTCGTTTCCCTCCACCGCCATCGCGCCCGGTTAATGTCTTTGCGAAGGACATCGTCTTGCGGAGTGCTTGCAGGATCAGGCGGGTGCGAATGCCGAGCCGAGGGTCTTCATGGGGATCCCATTTGGGTCGCTCGACCTCCGAAAGCATTTCGACTTTCCATTGGTCAAGCAGCAGGATATTGCGCAAGGGGTACTCAATCTGCCATCGCCTCGGCAGGAGGAGAGGCTGATATGCCTGCTCGACGGTTCGGATATATCGTTTATTGTTTTGGACGACTCTCACCTCGAGCGCGCTCGCATATCCTTCGACAAAATCCGGCGTGACGGCGGTGAGCACGAAATTAGTGGAATCAACATGATCGACGGGAGGCTCATCAAGAAAAACGAAGAATGCCGCTTCATTCGGATGGAAATGCCGATTAATCGTCGTATGCACGTTGTCGGTTCTATATGCGAGCACGTCTTGAATCAAGCCGTCTTCAGGGTTCCAGAGCTGTGGCCGGCCGGCGCAGCGGAATTTCAGATCGACCGCGCCTTCCTGTTCAGAGAGATTGGCGACGAAATAAATATCCGCCCCGTCGGTTTTCCGGTGCAGGTAGGCAAAGTTCCTGGCGGTCAGCCCCTCGATCTGGAAGTCGCGGCGCAGCCACTGATCAAGTTTTTTCAGGAGCCATGAAAAGGTGGAATCATTCTCTGTTCCCACGTGATGATATTCCACGTTTTCCGGCTTTGATCCTCCGAAAAGCGCCTCGATCCGTTTCGATATCTCGTGCCCGAATTCGTTATGCGCCGGCAGTTGATATCCGAAGGCAAAGACCTTTCCGCCGGCCGCCGCAAAACGTTCTGCCAGTTGCAGCAATTTTTCCGGAATCACTGAATTTATTGGAAGTAGCAGTATCGAATAAACCTCTTCTCCTATCTTGATCCGCCCGTCCTGGAGCGTTGGCTCGTGGTCGTCCAGAAACTCATCAAACAGGAAATCGAAATCCAATTGATTCCTGAGCAGGGTTTCCGATACCCGCTCAATCAAATCAGCAAACTTGCTGTCTTCGGCCTTCAGGTCGAACTCGGCCCACAAGCTCTTCATCGGAAAAGCGAGCAGAGTGGCCGCCACGTGCGCCCCTTGGGAGTTGAGATAGCTGAGCCGTGCGATATAGTCGGAGAATTTCTTGTAGAACCGCCACCATGGCTGCGGCGGAAAATGAGATGCGGGAAAATCTCGTTTTCGCAGTCCCCGCAACGACATGAAGGCGGCGTGAGGATTAATGAAGTTCACTCCGCACGCCTGGGTCCAATTCAGGACGCCTTTGAGCCGCTCCGGCGAGGTCTCCCACCCGTTGCCGCCCCATATCTCGCATAAGGTTCGCATCAGCCCGCAATGATGCGAAACGCTGCTGGCTGCTTTCGGCAAGAAATTCGGGTGCGCCATCAGGCGGCAACCACGATCGAACCCGTGCCTATCTTCGAGCACGTCGATTCCGGGCATCGACATCCGGCTCAATGGCTGAAAAAAGCTGGCGCTGATGCCTGGCAGGCGGTTGATCTTATCATCTTCATTGAGATGGCCGGTCAAAAAGAGGCCCCGTTCCGAGGCCCAAGCCGCAATTTTCCCAAAAAAATTGCCGGCGAACATGTCTCGCGCGAGTTCGAAATACCTGGTGCGATTCAAAACCTGTTGCTCGATAGGAATGCCGGGGATTCGACCGGCCAGACTCGGGAGACAATCGAGAAACTTGTCATGATAACGTCTTTCGTATTCGGCAGGAAGAATGGAACTGAAAGGCAGCGCTCCGTAATTCCCGGGTTCATCGGTGAAAATTCCTATGATAGGGTCGCCGTAGTAGCGGCGGATGTGCCGATCGTATTCGACATGCGTCATTCTCATGAATTCGTCAGTGGCGGCGGGGTTCAGCACGTCGAGATAGCCGGCTTCGCCTCGGGTCCAGGGGGCGCAGGTTGAGGCATGGGTAAGAACCTGCACGGTCCTTCTTAAGAAGAGGAGCACATCCCCGGACAAGTCGTTAAACCGGCGCTTAAGAATACTTTCGGTTTTCTCGACTACGGTATCGGATGAAAGCTCGAACGCCGCATATACGTGCGCGTTCAGATGCTGCAATCCTTTTATCAGTCGTGAAGGCGGAAATATCAGGTAGTCGAGGGTTATCTGCTTGTACTCAGGATGTTCGCGCAATAATTTGCCGCCGACCGGACCGCTGGGCCAATTGTATTCGTCGTAGAGCCATCCGGTCATGCGCAGCCGCTTCAGTGACTCACAGATAAAGGTTATTCGCTCCCAATAGAGCGGGGAAAGATATTCGATTTCAAGGCCGGTTCGAGGGTGGATGATGACGCTTGAGATACCCTTTGCTTTGAGTTCTTCAAGGTTTTGCGCGATGCGATCTTCCTGGAGATTATCATTGAGAAACCAGAAAGGAGTGGGGGAGTATTCGGCAGGAGGTTGAGAGAATTGCTCTCTTATTGCGTCTATTTGCATGATAAAGGCTATGGTGTCCTCAGCCGCCAAGTTCTTTTTCTGGATGACGCATCCTTATGATAGCACACAGATTATAGAGGCGCAAGTTATGCGACAGGGCGTTTCGGCGCAAACCGGGCGGAGCGCGAGGCCGCCTTTCCTTGACAGTGAAAAAATGCAGGTGCTATTATGCCTTGTACACGCTTCGTTTTCCCGGCTTGAATAATCTCTTGAGAACTCTTACGGATATGGGAAAGTACGTTGAGGACATTCTGAAACTGCGCGAACAGTTTTCGGACCGGCATGTGGCAGATTACCTTTATTCGATCTTTCAAACGGCCGGTTTCCACGTTCAGCGCGAGACGTTTTTCTATTCCAGGAACAGCGCCGCTCTTGCAGGCGGGGCCGCTTTTATTCTAGCCGCAATCTTTCTTTTTGGCGTATTCAGGCGGAAGCAGTTGGTGATAATCGGTGCGGCGTTTGCTGTTCCGTGTATCCTTTTTTTTGAGTTTTCACTCGGTATTCCACTGGTCAGTTGGCCTTTATTGAAGAAAGGCGAGAATATCATCGTCCAATTCCCGGTGCAGAATCCATCCGGCAAGGTGGCGCTTGGCGCTCCATATGAACAATATCAAGAAGAGGAGCAAGCCCTATCGCCTGCCGAGACGGCGGCTTCGGCCTTTCTTTTGCCCGCGGCGCTTGCGTTTCTCTCGATGGGCTTATGGCAACTGGCAATCCACTTTGGTAAATTTGATTCAGAAGACGCGCGGACGATCCTGCTGGTAATGGGAGGAGCATGTCTGGCGTATTTTGCATGGTATTCTTTTGTCGTATGGGATGAAGGAGATGCAAAGAGGGAAGCATCGAGTTCCTCGCAGGATGTTGGTTCAATGGCTATGCTCTCGCAGCTTGCGTTGAATCTGAGGAACGAAGATTTGGGGCTCGAGAACACATGGGTATCCGTTGTTTTCTTTGGCGGGGACGACGGGCAAGGCGCCAAAACATTTGCGAAAAAGCTTTCTCGGAGCCCGGAACATTCGATCGAGACCATATTTATCGGTTGCCGGAGGATCGGGAGGGGGGAGAGACTCGCGTTCCTGTTCCCCCTTGAAGAGCGGAGTAAAAACCCGCTCTCGGAGCGGCGCCTGCTCAGGATATTGTCATCAGATGCTGCCGCCGCCGGCGAACGAACGCCGGAGATCCTGCCTGTTGAGCCAGATCAGTTTAGAGGATTTGCCGGAAAGGAGTTTCCGTATGTTATTTTCACGTCTCTTCCGCCTGAAGGCGGTGCTGCCGACGAATCCGACATACAACCGAACCAGTTGGAGCCGGCACTGCACGTGCTCGAGAAGATGCTTGTGCAGTTGGATGCGGAACATTTGAACGAGCATTCGCCTCCCCCAACGGAAAACGAACCTGTCAGTCGAACTAATTGAAGGAGGAGTTCATGAAACGTTCATTGAAATACATATCTGTCCTCGTGTCGTTGCTGTTTGCTTCTTCCTGCGCGACGACTGGCGGCTTCAACCTTGTTCCTCCCCAGGAGGAAATCCGTCTCGGACAACAGCTTTCTCAGGAAATTGAGAGAGAACAGCCGGTGCTGGACAATCCGGTGCTTCAGGATTACATCAGCGACATTGGAAATAGGATTGCCAGTAAAACGGAAAAACCCGATCTGCCTTATACGTTCAAAATCATTGAGAGCGACGAAGTCAATGCGTTCGCGCTGCCGGGTGGTCCGGTGTATGTGAATACCGGTTTGCTGAAATATGCGGATAATGAGGCTGAACTGGCCAGCGTGCTTGCGCATGAGATCGGTCATATCACTGCCCGCCACGCGACCGAGCAGTTGACAACGTCGGTTGGCGCACAAATACTGACCCAGATACTTCTGGGCGAGAATCCTGCAGCCGCAACAGCGCTGGCAACAAACATTGCCACATCTCTGGGTATGCTCAAATTCTCGCGCAATGACGAGTTGGAGGCTGATCGGCTGGGTGTGCGATACATGTTCGAGGCGGGATACAATCCGACAGCAATGGTTGATTTCCATCGAAAGCTTGCGGCAATGAGGGAGTCGAACCCTTCACGAGTGATGAGCTGGTTCAGCACGCATCCCATGTCTGAGGACAGGGTAGATACCGTGGCCAGAGAGATCGCCAAGCTTCCACCGGGAAGACCTGTGCAATATTATCCGGAGCGTTACACGGCCATTCTGGAGCGAGAATTGCGGTAATTTCCTCCAACTTCAGTACTTTTGGTGGTAAGAGCGATTTGTATGTATATATTTAGCATCCGAATATCGGCGGTAACGAAGGGAGCATGAGCATGCGTCGTGGGAATGCATTTTTTACGTTGGCAATTTTAATAACCGTAATGGTATCGGGTTGTGTCGCTGCCGCGGCGGCGGGTGCTGCGGCCGGGGCGGGCGGATACGCATGGGCAAGTGGGAAACTCACCTTCACGACGGCTCATCGAGTAGCCGAAGTCCATGCCGCGGCTCTTTCCGCCTTCAAAGACCTTGAGATCGATGTCACAGGGGATCGAACCAGCACGCTTGGCGGCAAACTCACTGGGCTGACCACTACCGACGAACAGGTGACGGTCGATCTCGAGCCGGTGGCCACAGATATCACCAAAATCGATATTCGGGTGGGCTTTTGGGGAAACCAGTACCAGGAAGCCAAGATCGCCGACGCTATTCAACGGCACCTTCGATAGCTTCTAAAATTCTCCAATTCTTCCCGTAGAAACCCTTCCATCGAATCCGCATCATGCTGAAACACGGATCTCTATGGAACGGCATCTTTATATAGTTTTACAAATTTTCCGTTCCATTATGAAGCAAATAATGCTGCATCAGAGTATATAGTAGAACGTATTGCGGGAATAGCGAAATCAGTCAGACGAAGGCTGAAATTCGATCCTGCGAATCAACCATGTGTAAGGATATGATCTTATTGAACTTCCGGTTCTATAGCGTGCCGCTTCGAGATGGCGCATATTTGTGAAAAGAGAGCATTTTCCAAAAAGGAGGATATTCCGATGACGCCGAACTCACGTGTTTCAGTCGCACTCGTGGTACTGGTAGGCCTTTCAGTTGCGGTATATGGTTGCGCGGCTGCGGCCGGCGCGGCGGCCGGCGCGGGCACGTACGCATGGCAGGCGGGGAAACTCAGCTTCACCACTCCGAACGCCGTAGCGCCGACTCACGATGCGGTTCTCGAAGCCTTTGACGAATTGAACATCACGGTAGTACAGGATGAGACAAGTCAACTTGGCGGTACCATAAAGGGCTCAGTCCCTGATACCGGCGAAGATGTGACGATTGATCTGGAGCCTCAAGCGGACAATGTAACCAAGGTGGATGTCCGCGTCGGCTTCTTCGGCGACCAGGCCAAATCCCAAAAAATTGCAGATGCGATCAGACGCAACCTTTGATCTTGAGGAGACAATAACAGCTTCTCACAAACCGAGAGGCAAGCGCAGCAAGTCTTGCCTTTTTGCTTGCTTGCGATTCTCGTTGACGGCCATAGGAGGGGCGCGAATAAACGCTGAATCTCGCGCCCCTGTCGCTTCCCTGTGCGGCACGTACCGTTGAGTGCCGCGGCTCAGCCAGTCTGCTTGACCTCGTAAATCACTTCTGATATGATTTTTTTGTCTCGGTCCGTCCGCCGTTTCTTATTAACATCGGGGAGGATAATGCGGTGCAGGTGCTTGTCTATCTGTTCGTTGCGGTTATTCTCTACGTACTGGCCGGCAGGATTTACGGCAATTACATCGGAAGATTTTTCGGGTTGAACGCGGAACGCCCGACGCCCGCCGTTGTAGTTAATGATGGCCGCGATTTCGTTCCCACCAAGACCTCCGTGGTCTTCGGGCATCATTTCGCCACGATTGCCGGGGCCGGTCCGATCCTCGGGCCGACACTCGCCCTTCTATACGGATATTTGCCCGCATGGATATGGATTGTCTTTGGGGGTATTTTTATCGGAGCAGTCCACGATTTTTCGGCGCTTTTTGCGAGCGTGCGCGAGGAAGGGCGCTCGATATCCGAGATCGCCCGACGGGCGATGGGAAAGACCGGATTTACTCTTTTCATTATTTTCACCATCATCATGATCCTCCTGGTAACATCATCATTTTTAAAAGCGACGGCGGTATCACTTACCTCCGAATGGCCCATTGAGAAACTCGGGCTGACGGCCGACCAGACCCTTCTGAAGACAAGGGTGAACAACGATGGAGTGTTGCTCGGGCGGATTGGCGGGATTGCGTCGACTTCTGTGATTATTATCACCGGTATGGCTCCGCTCCTGGGGTATCTGCTCTACAAGAAGAATGTACGGGTGGCGTATGTGTTTCTTCTGGCCGCCCTGCTTTGCATTATCTCCGTCGTCATAGGATTTCAGGTTCCGATTACGCTCCAACCTACGACGTGGATGATTATTCTCGCCGTTTATGTGACGCTGGCGGCCGGCATCCCCGTTTGGATCATCCTGCAGCCGCGCGATTTCACGAACGTTCAACTCCTGTACGCGGGTATCTGCCTCTTGACGGCGGGGCTTGTGGCGGGTGGATTCTCGGGGAGCCTGCATTTTAGCGCGCCCGCCTCAAACATAGCAGAGGGCACGGGTCATATCGGATTCATTTGGCCGATGTTGTGCATTACGATAGCCTGCGGCGCCGTTTCCGGTTTCCACGCACTTGCTGCAGGAGGGACAACCTCAAAACAGGTGCGCGACGAGCGGGCGACCAAGAGCATCGGATTCAATGCGATGCTGCTGGAATCGGCTCTTGCAGTCGGAGTAGTGCTAGCGCTGGCAAGCAGCCTGAATTTTTCCGATTATAAGAGTCTTGTCTGGCCCACCTTGGCGGGCGGAAAAGCCAATCCCGTCCTGGCATTCTCGCTCGCCGTCGGGCATTTGCTGAATTCATCGCTTGGGATTCCGACCGCGATCGGGACTATTTTCGGAATCCTGATGGTGGAAGGTTTCGTAGTGACAACACTCGATTCGGCTGTTCGTATTAACCGGTACCTGTTCGAGGAGCTGTGGTCGATCATCCTCGCGTCGCCGCCGAAGGCCATGCGCTCCTATTGGTTCAACTCCGGCCTGTCGGCCGTGCTGATGCTGGTGATGGCCTATTACAATGCCTTTGTCACCAACTGGCTGGCTTTTGGTTCCGCCAACCAATTGCTCGCCGCGCTGACCCTGTTCTCCATCGCCGTCTGGTTCATGAGCCGCGGCAAAATCGCCTGGATGATCATCATTCCAGGCATCTTCATGATGGTGACAACAATAGCGTCTCTCCTGCTCCTCCCCCGCCTCTACCTCGAGAAACACGCATACACCCTGCTCGTTATGGATCTCTTACTGCTCGCATTGTCGCTCGGAGTGGTCATCGTGGCGGCCAAAACATTTCGTTCAAAATGGCTGGAGATGAAGAAAATGGGTGCGGCTCAGGAGATCGAGTTCGCGCAAAAGTAAAGTGTATCCCCCGCCGGCGAGGAGATTGAGCCGCGTTTTTCTTGTGAAAAATATAATCGAATTGTCAGAAAGACAAGCTTGCCCCGCTTAATTCAGGTGATCACTCCCACGATTCTGTACGCTCAAAAAGGATAAAATGCGTCGATTTCCAGCGCATATCAACAAGATTTTGATGATGTCGCCCCCAAAAAGTCTTCTGGCATGGAAGATGCACTTAGGCATAGTATAACTACATCAGATTATAGAACGCGCCGCCTCCCAAAAATTTAATTATTTGAGGGGATAAAGACAGGACAAGATGATAGGCTGGGAGCGCGGCGCGTTTTATTGTTCCGCCCGCACCGGTGCTCCTTCTTCGTTCTGAAAGCCCCCATCGGGAACACGTTTTTCAGCGGCAGCTTGGTAGAAGGCAGAGAGCCAGGATGTAAGCCTCCGTCTTTGCCTATCAATCCGCCTTCTCTTCGATTCGTCTTCAATCAATTGAAAAAGCGCTTACCCTGTGCTATCATGAAGCCTTGCGCATCTCATGCGTTTCCGCCGACAGTGCCACCCCCGAAAGGGAAAAGCCGATGGAGCGATCGGAACTAAAGTATGTCACCCCGGAGTTGATGCGGCGTTTGGATCGTTTCGCAATCGACACGATCGGCATTCCAGGCGTCGTCCTGATGGAAAATGCCGGCCGCTCCGTATTCGAGTCGGCATATGCCGCACTTGGCAATAACGGCCAACCGGCGGTCGTCTTCTGCGGGCGGGGCAACAATGGCGGCGATGGTTTTGTCGCCGCTCGCCATTTGATAAATAACGGGATCGAAACCTCGATCTTTGTCGTGGGAGCGTTATCAAAAATAAGGGGAGACGCTGCAATCAACCTGCGAATTCTTCGGAAAATGGGTGCACAGGTTCAGAAGGTTTCAGCCGGTCTGTTGCCGGAACTGCGGGTGCGAATGAAGCGGTGCGGTATCATTATTGACGCCCTGCTGGGGACGGGCCTCTCAGGCGAAGTAACCGGCCTGTATCGAGATGTGATCGGCTTGATCAACGAGGCCGGCTGCCCGGTTCTTTCGGTGGATATTCCGTCGGGACTGGACGGCCTCACCGGAAATCCGCTGGGAATTTCTGTGATTGCAAACACGACGGTAACCTTTCAGTTCCCCAA
Source organism: Candidatus Abyssobacteria bacterium SURF_5 (assembly GCA_003598085.1). Classification (NCBI taxonomy): domain Bacteria; kingdom Pseudomonadati; phylum Candidatus Hydrogenedentota; class Candidatus Abyssobacteria; species Candidatus Abyssobacteria bacterium SURF_5. The sequence continues at coordinate 23,727 of QZKU01000143.1, read as the reverse complement.
GAAAGCTTTTGAGAATCCGAAGGCGCGAAATTATACAGGGCAGTTGAGAGTAATCGATATCGGGATTCCGGTCCATCTTTATCCGGAGCCCTTATAGGAGAGAACCGCCTTATGGCAGCTGTCCGCATGTTTGTTGCGATAACTCTTCACGGTTCGCTGCATACCACACTCGGCGAGATCATCGGGAAACTTTCATCATCAGGAGCAAAGGTGAAATGGGTCGAGCCTGAGAATGTCCATCTCACGCTGAAGTTCCTCGGGAACGTTGAGGAGGAGCGCCTCCCTGAAATATTTGCGGCCTGCGGGCGTGCGGCGGAAGGATTCGGCCCAATCGATCTCGAGATGAGAGCGCTCGGTTGTTTTCCAAACAATAAAAGCCCGCGCATCGTCTGGCTGGGAATCCAGCGAGGAGTGGAGGCAGTCACTCGCCTTCAGGAAAAAGTGGAGAGAGAACTGCAGGCAATCGGGTTTTCCAAGGAAGAAAAGCCATTTCGCGCTCACCTTACCATCGGACGCGTTAAAGGAAAACAGGGAATCTCCCGGCTCTGCCGTCTTCTCGAGGAGGAGAGGAACATTTTCCTTGGATCGATGCGCGCCGAAAAAATCTCCGTGATGAAAAGCAAGACGCTTCCGGCAGGCCCTGTTTATACTGAGCTGAGAGCTATCCCGCTTCTTTAGGAGCGGTCTCACGTGTCTTCCTCCACCGCCTTATCCTTCGGCCGGGCGTGTTGATCTTCTCAGCCATTGCCGGCCGACGTCCAGCGCGGCCAACTTGAAAAACGGCTGCGGCATAGGCTAATATGGAGGTTGGCCGGGCGAATTCGTTTCGTCTTAATGTGCGAGCGGCGAGATATTTTTGCATATTCAGCGCTTTTTAATGGCCGGTACCGAGGGAAAGGGAGAGGCTATGACGGCGAAAGAACAGGAAAACAAGGAGAAAGTTCTCGGATTAACTATCACTCAGATCGAGAAACAATTCGGCAAGGGCGCCATCATGAGGCTGGGTGACGCCGCGAAAGCTCAGCGTGTGCCGGCGATTCCGACCGGGATTATTACCCTGGACCGTGCGCTTGGAGTAGGCGGAATTCCGCGGGGCAGGGTAATCGAGATTTTCGGACCCGAATCTTCGGGGAAGACAACTCTTTCTCTCCACATTGTCGCGCAGACTCAGAAGCATGGGGGGCTTGCCGCTTTCATCGACGCAGAACACGCGCTCGATCCGGATTATTCAAAAAAAATCGGGGTAAATATAGATGACCTGTTCATCTCGCAGCCGGACAATGGCGAGCAAGCGCTCGAGATAACGGACATGCTGGTGCGCAGTGCGGCGGTGGACGTCGTGGTGATCGATTCGGTGGCCGCGCTTGTGCCGCGAGCGGAAATCGAAGGCGAGATGGGGAACCAGCAGATGGGGCTTCAGGCGCGCCTGATGTCGCAGGCCATGCGCAAATTGACCTCGTCAATAAACAAATCGAAGACGACGGTCATTTTCATCAATCAAATTCGAGAGAAAATCGGCGTGATGTTCGGGAATCCGGAGACGACCCCCGGCGGTCGGGCATTAAAGTTTTACGCATCGGTGCGCCTTGACGTGCGGCGTCTCGGAACAATAAAAGAGGGGCAGGATACCACCGGCGCCCGCACCAGAGTCAAAGTGGTAAAGAACAAGGTCGCCCCGCCCTTCAAGGAGGCCGAATTCGATATTCTTTTTACTGAAGGGATCTCGAAGGAGAGCAGCCTTATTGATGTGGCCGTCGAACAAAAAATTATCACTAAGAGCGGCGCATGGTTTTCCTTCAAGAATGAGCACATCGGACAGGGGCGTGAAAATGCCCGTCGCTTTTTGAAAGAAAATCCGGAGATCTTTACCGAAATCTTTCAGGAAACCGTGCGGCAATTAGGAATGACGCCGGACGAACCGGGAACCGAGATATAGGCACCCCCCTTACACTGTGATGTCCCTGTTCTTTCAGCTGTCCCTCTTTTCGATCTTCTCTTCGTCGAAGAAATCGGGAAATGACCTCGTATCTGTTAGCGCATGCCGCATCTGGTGAACATCTTATTACTATAAGGACTACTTCGCCCACAATACGATGAGGAGAAAGAGATGAAATTTGAAGGCGCCATCATCGAGGAACAAGGAATCAAATTCGCAATTGTCAAAGTCGGAAAGGATATCTTTGAAGTCCCCGGCAGAGCCAGAGACAGAATGATTTCATTCCAAAGCTTTTTTCCTGATATGGCCATTGTATTCATGGCCGCTGAAACGGGAGAGGTCCCGCAATTCTATGGACGTCCCGACATCGTCAGGCTTATGATGTCCAAGCCGCTGGAGAATATTGTATGGGAACAATATTCATTTGACGAGGCGGCAGAAAATTGAAGAGTTTGCAACCGGTCGCATTCACTTGCCACTTTTGTGGCTTAGAAAAATATTGGCAATCAGCTCGACCGACTCGGCGAGCGGCAGCTTCGCGGTGTCTATGATATGATCGGCGGCGGCCTCATATAAAGGGCGGCGCTGCGCCAGCACTTCCGCAACTTCTTCAGTGAAAGATTTTGTTCCACTGAGTGAAGGCCTCTGGTGATCGGTCACAATCCGACTGACTATTGTTTCCTCGTCGGCGACCAACCAGAAAATCATCCCGTTCTTTTTCAAGACGGCGATATTCTGCGGACGCACCACTATTCCCCCACCCGCATCGATGATCAATCCATCCTCATTTTCGAGTTCGGCGGCCACCCGCGACTCGATATCGCGAAAATGATCCCATCCGTGTTCTTGTACGATCTCGGGAATTGACTTGCCCGTCCGTTTCACGATTTCCTCGTCCATCCCCACGACCTTCATCGACAAACGACTGCCAAGCCGCTCTGCAATTGCGGTTTTGCCGGTACCCCGATATCCGATCAGCACGATATTCATGAGAACTTCCCGTATGGCCTGAACCTAGCCCAAATGCCGTTCGACTACCTTACGCATGATCTCGACCGGCGCCTGCTTGCCAGTCCACAATTCAAACTGGAGGACTGCCTGATTCACGAACATTTCCAGTCCCGGAACGATGGTGCAGCCGGCTGTCTCGGCATCGCGAAGAAGGCGCGTTTTTCGCGGAGTATAGACGATGTCGAAGACGACCTGGCCGGCGCGCAAGACTTCCTTCGGCACCAGCGATGCCTCCGTCCTCGGATTCATCCCTACCGGTGTGCAATGGATGACGATATCAGCGGGGCCGATATTGCGGCGTAAAGAGGAATCGTCAAGCAAGGCGCCCTCGACCTGAGCGGCCGTTTTTTCGCGCAGATCGTTCACCAGTTTTTCAAGTTCCGCGGGAATCACACCGAGTATCGTCAGATCCCGGGGACACTTTCGCGTCGCCAGCGCAAACGCTATCGAGCGTGCGGCCCCGCCCGATCCCAGCATGAGAATTCGCCGCCCTTCGATCTCGATGCCCGCGTCCGCCAGGGCTTTTGCCGCGCCGGGGCCGTCCGTGCTTGTTCCCCGCAGGATGCCGTCCTCCTTGACAACGGTATTAACCGATCCGATACTCCTGGTAATCTCGTCTATCTCGTCAAGGTATTGCATGATTGAGACCTTATGCGGAATGGTAACGCTGAGGCCCCTGAAGTTGCCAAGCGCCCGCAGGCCGGCGACTGCGCCCGCTATGTTTTCGACGCGAAAAGCCACATACGCATAGTTCAAGCCGAGCGCATCGAAGGCGGCATTGTGAATTGCGGGAGAGAGTGAATGTTCTACCGGGTTCCCAATGACCGCGCATACTTTTGTTCCGGCATCAATGTGCTTCATTTGTCTTTGCGGCTCCCCTATGAACTTTCGAGCAGCTTATTCGTAACCAGATTACACATCGCCCACACGACGTCAAGGGCGAAGTGCTGGTCGGCAGCGGCGTCAAACAGGATCTGGGCGCGGGCCGGGAATTCTTCGTCAGCCGTCCAAAGAACATAGCTTATCCTGATGCGCGGGAGAACGAGGAATTCGAGTCCCGCGTCTCCGAATTGGATGGGAGTGCCTCCCAGAAGTTTTCCCCGTTCGAGGAAGCTAGCGGCATCGTTCGCGTAGCGCCTCTGGATTTTCCAATCGGGAAGGGCATGCGGCCCTTTGAAAAAAAAGTCGCCGTCGATAAGCTGATGACCGGTAACATATTCGCAGGCCATCGGTATATCCTTTGCCCGAAGCAGGTAATGCACCGAAACGAGGGTGGCATTGAATCCGGGAGAGGCATCATGCTCGTTGATCGGCTCCCCGATGCGTCTAACCTTCTTTTCCGCAGGGTAAATGCGCAGGTCCTCATCGAGCAATCTCAGTTCATAGGCCTTCTTTGTCATATTATAAAGGGCGAGACTTCGCCTGCAGACGTCCAGCGGATCGAGGGATTTCAATTCCTCCCAATGGATGTCGTCTATCTTGTCATCCTGCTCGAAAAAAGTATCCGCACTCATTTTTTCTCTGCCTCAGGATTTTAGCCGCAGGTCTGCTTCGGCGAAAGGCAGGGCATCACCAAACGCGACTACGCCCACCACATGCCGCCCGGAAGTTCGTCCCTAAAGAGGATTCCGCTCAGGAAAGCAACGGCCTTCTTGAGCCCCTCCTCGGGCGAGGCGAGGACATCCTCATGTTCGATGCTCAGGACATAATCGTAGCCGATCGTTCTGAGCGCGCTGACGATATCTTTCCAGACTTTCTGGTCGTGACCATAGCCAACGGTGCGGAATATCCAGGAACGTTTTCCGATTTCCCCATAATGTTTTGTATCAAGCACGCCGTTCTCAGAACAATTGATCCGGTCTATATAGGTATCCTTTGCATGCACATGGAAAATGGCGCCGGTCAATTTGCGGATTGCGGCGACCGGGTCGATTCCCTGCCAGAACAGATGGCTGGGGTCAAAGTTAGCGCCGATATTTTCGCCGGCTGCATCTCTGAGTTTCAGCAGCGTTTCCGGATTGTATACGACCATGGCGGGATGCATCTCGAAAGCGATCTTCATGATCCCGTGTGACTTGGCGAATTTCGCCTCTTCTTTCCAATAGGGGATGACTTTTTCATTCCACTGCCACTCCAGTATTTTCAGGCATTCGCGCGGCCAGGAGCACGTGATCCAGTTCGGGTAGCGAGCGGCATCGGAATCGCCGGGACAACCGGAGAAACAGTTGACGACCTCCACCCCCAATTTCTGGGCGAGTTGAACCGTTTTTCGCCACGTGATGTGGTTGTTCCTTGCGAATTCGGTGTCTGGATGCAACGGATTGCCCTGGCAGCTCAGCCCGCTGATCTGAAGGGAGCGCTCGGCGAATTTATCATGGTATTCTTTGAGCTTCTTTTCGTTGGCGAGCAGCTCGTCGATGTCGCAGTGGGCCTGGCCGGGATAATTGCCGGTTCCGATTTCGACCATCTCAATGCCCAGCGCTGCGATTTTATCGAGCGTCTCATCAACTGAAAGATCAAAAAAGAGTGGGGTAAAAACTCCGAGCTTCATACGCTGTCCCTCCGCCTGCTCTACTTCAACCCTGTTTTCACCCATCGCCTCTGGCGGCTGCTGACACAGATCTTGTCCACGAGAACGGCAGCATCGCATCCATTGTAGAATGTGGCAAAGCCGGGCGAATTTTTCCCGCCTTTTTTCCTGCTGCTGATGTGCTGATAAACTTCGAGCATGAAATTTTTGAGCGCATCCGCCCATGCTTCCCCGTGACCAGCGGGATAATGCGCGTATGCGCGCGCTTTCTCCTTCAAAAGATGCGGGTCTTTGAGCAGAGTCTCATTCGGTTGATCACGCCGGCCGAGCCACAGGATCTCCGGCTGCTCCTGGTCCCATGCCGCCGATTGAAGCGATCCGTCGACCTGCAGGAAAAGGCGGTTTTTGCGGCCGGCGCTCATTTGGGACACGGTTAAAGCTCCCGGAATTTCGTTTTTCAATGAGAAGAGCACGGATGCATAATCCTCGGTTTTCACATCGACGGCAATGTGATGGGGAGTCGTCGAGCGGCCAAACGTTCCGACGGCGGACGTGCTTCTCTTTCGCACCGGCAGGAACGTGCGCAAATCCGCGATCAGTTCGACCACCGGTTGATTGAGAAGAAACTGCACCAGATCAAGCCAATGGGAGCCGATGTCGGCGATTGCGCGGCTGACGCCTCCCAGCCTCGGGTCCACTCGCCAGTTATAGTCCGTTTCGTGCAGCAACCAGTCCTGCAGATAACTTCCATGAACCGCATAGATCTCGCCCAGTTCACCCTCCTGAATCATTGCCCGCAGTTGCGCCACCATCGGATAATGGCGATAATTATAAACAACTGCATGGACGACTTTGCTTCTTTCCGTTGCGCTCAACAGCAATTTCGCTTCGCGCGAATCCATCGCAAGCGGTTTCTCCGAGATCACGTGCTTTCCGGCAGCGATCACGGCTTTGTTAATGGCAAAATGCAGATGGTTGGGCGTGCAATTATGGATGACGCTTATATCCGGATCCTTGATCAGTTCCGCATAATTGCCGTAGACGCGATCCACCCCCAACCGAGCGGCCGTTTCCTGTGCCTTTTGGGCGGAAGAGCCGGCAATGGCGACTACTTCAGCGATACCACATCTATTGACAGCCTCCACGTGAGCAGGTCCGACAAACCCCGTGCCAATTACTCCCACACCCATCTTCTTCATTGCTTCCTCCATGCATCATGAATCTCCCATGCCCCGCGGCCATTCGTTCTCCGGGAACATGCAATTTCAGTTTATCATATTTGATGTCGTCTTCAAACGCAACATAATTTTTCCCGCTCAATTCACCCCAGATTATGATAGGCGACGCTTGAGACCGATTATTGTTGTGATTGGTTTAGTTTGATTATGCGGACGTTTGGCGGTGGAACGAATTGAAACGTTGCGGGTTGAAGCGAAGGCTGCAGCTCGACGTCATCAAGACGCAGGCGCATCTCGGCGTGTGCCTTTGGAATATGAACTTCGACCTCGGCAGGGGCAACGTTCTCCCTCTTTGCGATATGCTCGAGATAATCGACCTCGACCTCAACCTCTCCATCATCCGTCAGAAACACCTGCTTTGTGGCGAGACCGGTAATCGTATCAATCCACAGTTGTCGCCGGAGCTGCGTCTCGTTAATGAGCAGCACCCGCAGGATGTTGTTTGGCTCCAGACCGAGTTCCGGCGAAATGCGGAGTGAGTCGAAGTCGGAAACCACGAGCAGGGCAGCCACTATGGTCTCCGCGGAAAGCACAAGGTTATCCTCCCCGGCCTCAATCATCCTGCAATCGTCGTCCAGATACGCCGCCTGTTCCGCTGGAAGAAAAAGCCAGCATCTGTTTTCGCCGGAGACGAATTCGAAAAGAGTCGGCGCAAGAAGCCGATATGCCCGGAGTCGGACATTGTCGGGCCTTTGAGCCAGCAGGATGACCGATGCTCCCTTCCATCTTCTTTCGCCTGTTGGGCGGAACTCGAGGGTGCCGCTTGCTTTTATCGATTCGAGTCCGCCGTAATTGCGGGTCAGGAGCGAAAGCACGTTTTCCGGTGTCTCCAGTGGCGGGACTGAGATATCGGGCCTGAAGGGCGGCCTTCGCGCCGCGCATGCGGACGCGGCAAGAATCAAAAAAAAGAGGGCCGCCCAAAAAAGATATATACGGAATCGTCTCTCCACGATCAAGAACGTAGCCGATCCTGTTCAGCGCCGTCGGAGGCGATACAGGCAAAAATTCGAGGAACGATCTCGAATCTTTTGAGGTATTCTTCCGAGACGCTCGCCTGAAATTCTTCCACTGCCGACATATGAACGAGATTGATCGTTGAACCGCCGAAACCGGCACCCGTCAGCCGTGCGCCGAGCACCCCCTCTATTTCACGAGATGTCTCAACCAGGAAATCAAGCTGGTTGCAACTGACTTCGTAGTCAAAGCGGAGGCTTTCATGCGACTCATTCATGAGAATCCCGAGCCGGGACCAATCACGCGCTTCCATTGATTGAATCGCCTTCAGGACTCGCTCATTTTCCGTGATCACGTGGCGGCACCGGCGGGATACCTGTTCATTTAAGAGCGCCGAAACTGCCTCGAGCTGTGACAGGTTTGCATCCCGGAGGGCCCGTATCCCCTCATAATTCTCCGCAAGAACCCTTACACCTTCTTCGCATTCGGCCCTTCTCCGGTTATACTCCGACGCTGCGAGTTCCCTCTCGACACGCGAGTCGCAGGCAACAAGAACATAGTCATCCAACTGGCACGGAATCCGGCGATAGTCAAGGGTTCGGCAATCGAGGAAAAGCGCATTATCCTTCACACCCATGATGGAGGCAAATTGATCCATGATGCCGCATCGGGTGCCGGAAAATGAATGCTCGGCCCGCTGGCAAAGGTATGCTGCTTCTTCCGGTGGAAGGCTGAACCCGAACAGACGCTGCATCAGATAGCATGTTACCACTTCCATTGCGGCCGAACTGCTTACCCCCGCTCCGATCGGCAGATCGCTAAGAAAAAATGCGTTCAGGCCTTGCAGCGGATACTCTCTCTTCAGAAGCTCGGCCACGACGCCCTTCGGGTAATCCCCCCAGTCACCGCCGGGCTCTATTTCGGACAGATTGAACGTCACCTCGCCTCGTATATTTGCCGAACATAATGTCATCGTTTTACCTTTTTCGATAGAGGCGGCCGCGTAAATCCGCTTGCCGATTGCTATCGGCAGAACAAATCCATCGTTGTAATCGGTATGCTCGCCGATCAGATTGATTCTTCCCGGCGCCCAGACTTGGGCTTGTGGTCGATGCCCGAACCGCTCCGCGAATTGCGTAAAAAGGAATCTCTCGATTTTCTCCATTTGATGACGCTCTAAAAAATGGGTGATGGCGGAATTCAATTTTCACGCGGAATGATGACCGCCGGTCTCAGAAGGAATAGACAGGCCAATTCATCGTCTACAGGGTCTTTTTCTCCACTACCGATGAGTAATCGACAACGATATAATCAATGTCGCTGTTGTGATCCAGTGGGAGCAACTCGATAAAGCGGCGCCGTCCTTCGCTGTACTCCCGCTGCAAGTAGCCGCCGATCGTATCGCCGCGCTTGAACATTAACTCCACCCGCTTCAACCCATGTTTGGCCTGAGGACGAGGCTTCTGCGCAAGGATATCCACCGTCCGCCGGTAAAAAGTAATGGTGCGGATATCGGAGAATTTTACCCGCGCCCGCTCGCTCGGAGAGACCGCGTCCGTCGGGCTGATCTTGAATCCTTCGGCATCCATCCCCGCAACGTCCAGAATGCCGGCAATCCGCCTTCCGTTGGAATAGACGACTTCCACTTTCTTGTAATATTGCGTATCCTCGAATTGGAAAGAGAAGTCGCCAATACTTATCTTGTCACCATCATTGAGCTGTATTTTGGAAGTGATCTGTTCATTGTTTACGCGCACTACGGCGGAGGCTATCGGTTCCATCAGAGTAACGAGATGGCCTTCCACCAGGTTCGCCTCGATCAGGCAGTGGCTGGGCTGTACTGAAGCATGTTTTAACCGGATTTCGGAGTTTCGATCTCGCCCAATAATAAGCGAAAGGCGGCTTGATTTTGTGCCGATCTCCTCAAGATTGATCGAACCGGTTCGACCTCTTGTGGGGTCGTCAATGATAATCAGTCTCCCGATAACTCGATGGGGTCTCGCATGTATGATCTCCTTTTTGCGGTACATGCGCATGGCGGTAAATCCAATAAGCCCTATACCCACGGCCACGATACCGAAGAGCAGGGCGTTCTTGATAAGGTCGCCGCCGCTGGTGATAATGGTAATGGGGACGGAAATTTTTTGGAAAGTTACCGCTGAATTCACTTCCGGTGCGATCTTGAGAAAGCCTTTGTGTTCTTCCTTTCGGTCCGAGGAAAACCCTTCACTGCCATCCAGCTTGAGAACCAATTCCTTACTGTCCGGTTCTTCACCATCGAGCAAGGCCGTGGTTATCGAGATGCCCTCGGGCAAAGCCACCGCTACCTCAATCGCAAGCTTCAGCTTGGACATATCTGGAATATTGACCAGCCTCAGCAGGAACTTCTCTGTGTGAATATTGCCGGATTCAAGAGGGCCGACAGTCACCTCTTCCGCAGGAAAAACCACCTCAGGAATAGTAAAGGCGACAGACGCCAATCCCTCTCCGCCCACAATTACCTTGCTCCAGTTCTTCCATTCCTCGATCAGGTCGGCTTCGGCGGCAACGGCGGGAGTCGCCAGATGTGCCGCTTTCACCCACGCCATTTGATTGCGTCCGAGGACGACCGGCTCCTGGGACGCACCATCGGCTTTCATTGACAGGCGGTCGAAAAAGGAGACGACCTCCAGTTCACCCAAGTCGTTCGCGCTCACCGAAAATCCGCCTCCACCGGATAATTCGGCTGCTTTCTCTTTCAGATGTACATGGAGAAACGAGTTTGCATCCGTTTTCATCCACATGGAGCCGGATTCGATGCCGATATGTACGTCGGCCCTGTTAGAGGTCGGATCTCTTCTTGAATGGCTTATGATAACGTTCGAGCCGGGCGCAAAACCAACTTTGCCAAACTTATCTATTGCAAGGACCAAACGCGATCCTTCCGCGACAGTTATCTGGGTGTCTTCCCCGACCGCCTCCCCCGCTTTCAGGTTCAGCCATTCATCTGAAGATGACGGTTTTTTAAGAACAGCGCCTTGTACATCTGTCGCAGTTGAATGGCAGACTTCCTGGGGCAGAATGGCGATCTTATATATTTCCGCAAGAGTTTCCGTTTCGTTTGCGTCTTTTAATGCATCGATATCGTAAGAAATGCCATTATTATTTGCGACAAAAGCCGCCATCGTTTCATCCTTAATACCCCCAAGAAAGCAATATTGTATGTACCATTCGTCCTGCGATACCCATTTCGAAACGTCTTGCATAATCCTGTCCAAGTGCTCCGTGGATCGATCGTCCGGGAGCCTGGATGCGGCAACAATGAAAATCCCCTTGATGTTCTTGTCTCCTCTTCTCTTCAGCACGGCCACTTCTTCAAGGGCGCGAACAACCCCCTGATCAATATCCGCGGTATCGCCTTCCGCTGCCAACACGTCCAGCATGACAGCGAGCGATTTGCGGTCGGTCGGAGCGGCGATTTTCTTCATGGTCAGCAGTTTTGCCGTCTGCGAGAAGGAAACTACCCCCAAATAATCTCCGTGCTGGGATTGATCGGTATAGCTTAAAATGATGTCTTTAACGTCACCTATATGCGCGGCCATATTTTTGGAGGAATCGACGACAAAGATCAAGGAATGATTGGCCGTCGCGCCCGCCTCGTTTACCGAGCACAAGATCAACCAGAAGAATCCAAGCGCAGCCGTCCGGAAGTATTTTCGGATGTTGAATTTCCTAGCCATACCCGCCTCCTCCAGGCGTCATAATCCGCAGGCGGGACCCCGCGCTGCATTGCATGTTGATCTTGGGCGGAAGAGATTGCCAATGACCGTCTTTAAAAATCAGATTTTCGCCCTTTCGACCGGCCTCGCCGCCTGCGATTCCATACGGAGCGAACAGACGTCTCTCAGACAGAACCGAAACCTCCGATGCGCACAGAAGTTCGTATTCCCTGACCAGGCCGTTGCCGCCGTTGCGCCTACCGCGTCCGCCCGATCCGGGCCTGATCGCATATTGCACCACCTTGAGTGGGTAGGTGGTTTCGATAACTTCAACCGGGGTGTTCATCGTATTGGTCATATGTGTATGGACTGCATCCAGACCGTCTTTCTGCGGACGCGCGCCCATGCCTCCTGCCAGCGTCTCGTAATATGTGAACATCCGATTGCGGATGCAGTCGTAGCCGCCGATGGAGACGTTATTCATGCTGCCGCAACTTGCCGCGGGAATTTTTTCGGGCATCGCCGCCGACAGCGCTCCGAGAAGGACATCCACGATACGTTGTGACGTTTCCACATTGCCTCCAACGACGGCTGCGGGAGGCGCCGCGTTTACGACGGAATGTTCCGGAACGCTGACGCGAATCGGTCTGAGGCAGCCGGCATTGGACGGAACCATTTCGTCCGTCAGACAGCGGAACACGTAAAAGACGCACGAGACAGTAATGGCGAATACCGCGTTCACGCAGCCGGCGACCTGAGGAGCGCTTCCGGTGAAATCGACCGAAGCCGTATCTCGCTGTATGGTAACGGCGACTCGAATGGGAATTCTTTCGGCGCCAAGGCCGTCGTCATCCAGGAAATCCTCGAAAGAATAGACTCCGTCCGGAATACCCCCGATTGTGTGTCGCATCAGGGTTTCCGCATAATCCATCAATGCGGAGGCCGCTGTCCGCAACTCGGTCAGCCCGTAACGCGCGTGCAGTTCGAACAGCCTGCGCGAGCCCGTCTCGCAGGCCGCAAGCTGAGCCGATATATCGCCCTCCCGCTCAACCGGCGTCCTCACGTTGGCCAGTATGACCGAAAGCAGGTCCTTCTGAATTTTCCCGCGTGACACCAGCTTGACGGGCGGAATGATCAAGCCCTCCTGATAGATTGAGGTGGAGAGCGGCATCGAACTCGGCATCAGCCCGCCGATATCGGCATGGTGAGCACGGTTGGCCACGTAGAATTGAGGGCGGTTTTGGTCCAGGAAAACCGGCGCGACCATGGTCACATCGGGTAAATGCGTCCCGCCTCGGAACGGGTCGTTCAAGATGACCACGTCGCCCGGTTCCATCTCCAGCGACTCGATTGCGCTTTTCACTGAGAGCGGCATCGAGCCGAGATGGACAGGGATATGGGCGGCCTGAGCGACCATCTCGCCGGCTCCATCAAAAACCGCACACGAAAAATCCAGGCGCTCTTTTATGTTCGGCGAGAAACCTGTTCTCTGCAGCACAACGCCCATTTCGTCGGCAACCGAGCTGAAGAGGTTCTTGAAAATCTCGAGCTTTATCGGATCGAACAAGTTCATCCCTCTACAGGCCCAGCTCCTGCGAAACCTTCTGCATAGCTTCAAGACAAATCCGGATGAATTCTTCGAGCCGAAGGCCAAATTCTTCGCACTTCTTCATCTGATCCCGATTTGCCCCGGCAGCAAAGCGTTTCTCTTTGAATCGGTTCATGGCAAAAGCGACATCGACATCCGCGATCTTTTTTGAAGGATGCATCAGCGCCGCCGCCACGAGAAATCCGGTCAGCGGATCGACCGCATAGAGAACCATATCCATCTGGGTTCGAGCCGGAGTGTGGCCGGTATGAGCCATGATGGCATCGAGAATATCGGCGGGCACGTCTGTGCCCCGCAGATATTCGCAGGTGGCATATCCGTGGCGCGAGAAATCGTTTACCGTCTCATCGTAGTCCAGGTCGTGAAGAAGCCCCGCCATCGCCCATCGCTCCCGGTCGCCGCCAAGCCGGCCCGCAAGGGCGCGCATGCACGCCTCCGTCGCAAACATATGCTTGCGCAAGTTTTTCGTTCTAACCTTTCCGTTGACGAGCGCGAGCGCCTCTTCCCTGGTCATGAGCGCATTATCCTTTCGATTCTTTTCAATTCTTAAAGTTGTAGCTGAGCGGCCCGCCTCCGCACCTCAAGCGGACACCGCGGGTTTAATCAAGATATTCCCAAGAACATCCATTCTTGCAGTGAAACCAGGTGTGATGACCGTGGTTGCGTGGGCTTCGGCGACAATGGCCGGCCCCGCCAACTGATTCCCCGGCCGAAGTTCTGCCCGGTCATACACCGGCGTGGCGCTAACTCCAGAGGCGAAAACAGCCTGACGATCACCCAAGAAAGCCGCCTCTGCGATGATGTCGGTCTCTTCCCCCCGAATGAACGGCGGCGGCTCGACGATTCCACTGGCCGTTAATCGAATGTTCACCAATTCAACGGCGCGAGAGGCATCGGAGTGCCCGTAAAGGCGGAAATGTTCCTGGTGGAAGATCGCCACAAAATCCTCGGCCACCGGCACGGTCACCTCGTAGGCCTGGCCGGCGTAGCGCATATCAAGAAATCCATCCAGCCTGAACTGGTTGGGCGCGAAGCCCTCCCCGGCCATAATTTCTTGCGCTTCTTTTTCCAGAGGGGCAAAAAGTTGATTGAGGCGCGGGATGTCGACTTGTTCCGCACGAATGAGGACAGTCTGTGAGAGGTCCTTCTTCACATCGGCCATAAGTAATCCGAGAGCCGAGAGAACGCCCGCATTATGAGGAATAATAATTTGAGGAATACCCAGGGCGCAGGCTAGGGAGCATGCGTGCATTGGCCCCGCTCCTCCAAAGGCAATCAGCGTGAAATGTCGAGGATCGTGTCCGCGCTCGACCGAGATGACGCGGATGGCCCGCTCCATTGTCGCGTTCGCCACTGCGAGAACACCCTCGGCGGCCTGTTCGGCGGACATTCCTAAGTCGTTGGAAAATTTTAACATATGATATTGAACCCTGTCAAGATCGAGACTCATCTCGCCGCCGAGAAAACGCTCCGCCGCCATTCTCCCCAAAAAGAGATTCGCATCGGTAACGGTCAGTTCGGAGCCGACTCCATAGCAAACGGGGCCGGGCTCGGCGCCCGCGCTTTTCGGACCAACCCTGAGCGAACCGGCCGAATCCAACCACGCTATCGAGCCGCCTCCGGCGCCTACGGTATGGATATCGACAACGGGGGTGGCTATCGGGACTCCTGAGATATTGGAGCTTGTCCGGGTGGAAATCCTTTTATCACATAAGCTTACATCGGTTGATGTGCCGCCCATGTCGAAAGTGATCACCTTATCGAATCCCGCTGCTCGGGCTGCTTCGAAAGCGCCGACCACACCGGCGGCGGGCCCGGAAAGTATGGTTTGAACCGCCTCTGCACGCGCGCGGGAGGCCGAAATCGCGCCGCCGTTGGACTGCATGATCCGCAGGCGCGAAGAGGTTGAAATGTTCTCTTCGATATGCCGGATGTATACATCCATTTTGGGAGCGACAAACGCATTGACCGACGTTGTGCTGATACGTTCGTATTCCCGATACTCGGGGAGCACCCGGTGCGATGAGCAAATGGGAATTTTCAGGTTTTCCAGGCGCCGCTCTACAAACTCCTCGTTTTCAAAATTCCGGTACGCGTGAAGAAAACAGACGGCAATTGAATCGCACCTATTCGCCATAATCCTCTGTGCGATTTCCTGAATCTCCCTTTCATCGGGCCGGCTTTCAACTGTTCCATCATGCAGAATGCGCTCGCGCACTCCGAAAATGTTCTCACGCCGAATGAGAGGCGCGGGTTTTTCGACGTTCAAATCATAAAGCGACGGGCGCTGCTGCCTGCCGATGAGGAGAACGTCCTCGAAGCCGGCAGTCGTGATAAGAGCGACAGTCGCCCCCTTCCGTTCCAACAGGGAGTTAGTGGCAACGGTGGAGCCGTGGGTGAGCGTGAAGAGAGCCGCTCCCCCGTCCTCTTCGCATAGTAACCGCAGTCCGGTCAGAAGGGCCTCGGCAGGATCGCGCGGAGTCGACGGGACTTTCTTCGTCTTAAGAGTCCCGCCCTCCGCCAGCACCAGATCGGTAAACGTCCCACCGGTATCAATCCCAACCACTCGCATGAATCTATTTTAGAGACTATCACCGCGACTTGACAAGCATTACTTTTAGCGCCTAGTTTCAAATTAATTCTTCCCCGGCGGAATCTGCACTCTTCTAGAATGGACGGGCGGTTCTTTTGGCGGTGTTGACGAGGATATGCGCGCGGCGGGTGGGTTCGGGTATGCGGCAGCCGTTACAGCAGCGCAGGACGAGGCGTATTGCGCCGCGCAGATCGATACGGTGACCGACGGAGACGAAGACCGGTTTGACGCCGGCTCTCGTGCGGACAACGGCGCCGATGGTTTCCGGGGGCTGGTAAACTGAATTCGTAATCTCATCGGTTGAGACGGATTTCTCACGCTTAAGCAAGGTGAAATTGCCCCTGTTTGGGCCCGGCTCCCGGTACGTTCCGATGAGGCGGCTCTTTGCGCAACCGACACTAGGGATATCAAGCAGCACGCCGAGGTGCGACGCGAGGCCAAAACCGCGAGGGTGAGCGATCCCCTGGCCATCGCAGATAAGGGCATCCGGTGAAACAGTCAGTTGCTTGAATGCCTTCGCCACAATCGGGGCTTCCCTGAAACTGAGCAGTCCCGGGATATAAGGAAATGACGTTTTCCCTTCGACCACCGTCTCCTCGATCACTTCAAGTGAAGGCAGGCGAATGACCACGATTGCGGCAAACAGCACATCCGTCTTCTTGTCATACGCAACGTCCGCCCCCGCTACTGTTTTCGGCGACCGGCGAAGGGGAGAAAAATCGATTCTCTCGCGCAGTGAATTCTGGATTGCTGCAGCTTCCCGGTAAGTGACCTTCCACTTGTGGAGTTGTTTCACGCGCAGCATTTGGTCAGAGGAGATCCTGCCCCGATCCAATCAGGCCATTCAGCAACAGTGACTTATTGTAAATAAAGAAAATAAACGATAAAAATATGGTCTCTGTCCCCATATTTTTTATTCTCCGACTGTTTCGGTAAATCGGAAATCGGAGATTTTCATGATGGGAGCGAGGGTCGAGTTGACGCGGCGAAGGCTTCGGGAGATCATGTCGGCGCGCGCGAAGGCTTCGAGGACGCTCTCGTTGAAGCGCATATCGTTGACGCCGCAGGCGATCTCGCCGTTCTCGACAAGGAATGTGCCGTCGCGCGTCTGGCCGGTAAGAAGAGTTCGTGCGGGGTCAACGACGCGGCAATACCAGAATCGGGTGATCAGCAGGCCGCGGTCAACCGAGCGGATCATCTGCTCGAGATCGCTGTCTCCCGCCTTCATTACGAGGTTCAGGGGGAGCGGCCCATACGTGAACTCGAGGGGCAGGGCGTGGCCGGTTGAGGAGGTTCCCGTTCTGGAGGCAGAGGCTCGATCGTGCACCACCGCGCGCGCGATCCCGTTCTCAATGAGAACCACCCGCTGTCTTGGCACGCCTTCAAAATCGAACGGGATGCCTGAGCCCTCTTCATGGAAGGCGTCGTCGACGATCGTTATATTTTCACCGGTGATCCTTGTCCCGATTTTTCCGCACATGAAGCTGCGGCCTTCCTCGAAGGCCTGGGCGCCGAAGCCGAGCCATGCGAGAAAATCGAGGAATTCCTTTACGGCAGCTTCCTCAAGGATGACGGTGTAGCGTCCCGGCTCGAGTTTTCGAGTATTCCGCGCGGCCAGCGCCCTCTCGAGCGCGCGTTTGCCGCGCTCGTCGACATCGAGAGTTGTCACATCGGCCGACGTGCAATCGCACCAGCCGGTGAAGCCGTCCGCCGAGATCGTGGCGGTAAAATTGGAGTTGGTAAAGCTATGAAATGCGCGGAGACCGCTGGAATTTGCGATGGCGATGGTTTCCTGTGAATTCGAGACCGCCCCCGCCGCCTCTGCGCCGGCTGCGGACGCTTTTTTAATCACGCGCAGAGCCATCTCCGCTCGCTCGTCCGGCGACAATCGGGCTGTCTTTTCGAAATGGTTCTTGATCTGCGCGTATTGTTGAGAACCGGGCAGATCGGCCGGGCGAGCGGGAACCCTGCCGGAGCGGGCTGCTTGTCGCGCCCATTCGAGCGCCTGTTTAACCGAATCCGAGTCGAACCGGTTTGTCGAAGTGTGGCCGGCTCCCTCGCCCTCGATGGCGCGGATTGTCAAGCGGCAGTCATTGCTGCACATGTTCTGGTGAATCTGGTTTCCGGCAAAGCGAGTGAGCGCCCCCTGATCGGCCTCGAGCAAAACTTCTGTTTGAGCCGCTTCAGAAAGACTCAAGACGTCTTCGAGGAACTCGATGGCGGATTCCTTCCGATGGGCGTCGAGCTCTCTTTTACCGGCCATAGGCGACTCCGACGGAGACATTATCAAAGCGGGCGGGAGAAGCTCCGTGGCCCGTCGATATGATCTGCTGCGGCTGTCCTTTTCCGCAGTTGGGCGTTCCCCAGATAGTCCATTCTTTCGGGCCGGCGATTGCAGTACAACTCCCCCAGAAGGAAGGGGTTGTTCCGGAGTATGTCGGGTTCTTCACCATCTCGACCACTTTTCCGTTTTTGATCAACCACCCGATCTCGGTTCCGAACTGGAAGTGAAGCCGCTTATCATCGATACTCCAACTCCTGTTCGTGCTCATAAAGAGGCCTTCGTCGGTGGCCGCAATCATTTCATCGAGCGAAGAATCACCCGGCAACAGGTTGACGTTAGTCATACGCACAAGCGGAATCGTGCTCCAGCTCATCGCCCGCATCGCGCCCGTTGAGCGCGAACCGATTTCGCGGGCGGTTTCGCGCGATGACAGGTAATCGCTGAAGATGCCGTCGCGCACCAGATATACGCGCCGCGCGGGGATCCCTTCGTCGTCGTAGGCAAACGTCCCCAATCCGCCGGGAGACGTCGCCGGCGTCGCATCGGCCACAAGATTGACCAGTTCCGAGCCGTATCTGAAATGGCCAAGCTTATCAGTGGTAAGAAAACTCGTGCCGGCAAAATTTATCTCCGACCCCAGCACCCGGTCGAGTTCGGTCGGATGGCCGCATGATTCATGGATTTGCAGTCCGAGCTGCGAGCCGTCGAGGATGACGGTCATTACCCCGGACGGGCATTGTCTGGCCGAATGGAGCGCAACCGCTTCGGAACCGATCCGCTCGGCGTTCTCCACCATGCCCATTTCCTCGACGAGTTCGTATCCGCCCGATCGATACTGTCCGCGGAATGAATTGGGATACGAGCGAACCTGTATCTCGCCGTCCCGAATCGAGGTGGCGCTGACGCCCGCGCCGCTATGGATGATCTCCTGCTCGATCAGGCTGCCCTCGGTGTTCGCGAACAGTTGTTTGCGCTTCCAGAAATTCATTGACCCCTCGGCAAGATTGACGCCCTGAACCGATTTCAGCAGCGAAACGGCCTGATCCAGCAACGCCAGTTTCTGTTCGAGGGAGACTGTGAATGGATCAATCTTTACCGGGGTGGCCCAGAAATCTTTGGCGCTTTCCGCCGGAGACAATTCGATGCGCTTGCGCTGGGCCTTTTGACTTGCATGGGCGATCGCTACCGCCTCTTCCGTCACGCGCACGGCATCGGCGGCGGACATCCTGTTGCTGCTGGAGAACCCCCATGCGCCTCGGAGCAGAACGCGTACGCCGAATCCGGATGACTGTGACCTATGCGCCGACTCAACACGCCCGTTCTTTACGAGGATCGACTCTTTCAGCAGGTCGACAATCCGGACATCAGCATAATCGGCCCCCGCCAGACGGGCCTTGTTCATAGCAATGTGCTGGATCGATTCGGTCATCAGGTTCTCAGGAGGATTTTCAGTGCGCCCGGCTCGAGAGCCCGCTTGAATGCCGCGAGAGCATCCTCGAGAGGAAAGACGCCGGTGATCAATTCTTTCACGCGGACGGTTCCCGACGCGAGCGCCGAAAGAGCCGGCCGAAATGGGCCGCACCGCGAGCCCATTACCATTATCTCATGAATAACAACGGGCGCAAGGTCTATTTGATATTGAGCGGCCACCGTGGTTTTGACGACCACGGTTCCCCTCGGCTTGACGAGGCGAAGCGCCAGCGGCAGGCCCTCCGGTGATCCGGTGCAATCGATGACAATATCCGCCGCCTGGGGATGAAGGCTCTGGAGATCGGCCGTGGCGATTGCAAGGCGCCGCGCAAGCGCCAGTTTGCCCGGCGAGCGTCCGATCAATCGGCAATCCGCTCCGGTTGTATTTATCA
Source organism: Candidatus Abyssobacteria bacterium SURF_5 (assembly GCA_003598085.1). Lineage (NCBI taxonomy): Bacteria > Pseudomonadati > Candidatus Hydrogenedentota > Candidatus Abyssobacteria > Candidatus Abyssobacteria bacterium SURF_5. The sequence goes on along the minus strand of QZKU01000143.1, from coordinate 4,012 downwards.
CCTGCGCCACGAGCAGCCCTAATTTGCCGTCGCCGAGCACAAGGACCCGCCGGCCGGGTCGAATATTTATCTGCGATAAGATTTCGAACGCGGCCGCAAGCGGCTCGACAAAGACCGCGGCCTCGTCACTCACACCCGGGGGCGCCTCATGCAGGTTCTCATCAGGGAGCACAACGTAATCAGCCATCGCGCCGTCTCGGCCGGAGATACCAAGGACGGTTCGGTTGGGGCAGTGGGTTTTGATATGGGCCCGGCAGAAGTCGCATTCGCCGCACGCGATGTTGATTTCGCCAACCACTCTTTTTCCGGCCAAACCCGGAGTATCCGTTTCCTCGACGATGCCGACAAATTCATGTCCGAGCACGCCGCGATAAGCCATGTATCCTTTCGAGATTTCGAGGTCGGTATTGCAGATGCCGGCATAGCTCACGCGGATCAACGATTCCCCGCGCTTGCGGACAGGCGCAGGATAATCCTTCACGAACTGGAGGTCTTCGTCAAAGACAAGGGCTCTCATTGCCGCAGGATTAGCGGAACAGCGCGCTTACGGACTCGCCGTCATGAATCCGCCTGATTGCCTCCGCGAACAGCGGGGCGACGGAAAGCACGGTGATATTGTCCAATTTCTTTTCAGGCGGCACAGGAAGCGTATTGGTGACGACGAGTTCCTTCAGCTTCGAGCCTGCGAGCTTCTTGATGGCGTTGCCTACGAGGACGGGATGGACGATACCGGCGGACACTTCGGTCGCTCCAAAAGCCAGTAGCTCCTCGACCGCCTCAACGAGGGTGCCGCCCGTGCTGATCTCGTCATCAAAGATGATCGCCTTCTTTCCCCTGACATCGCCCACAATATTGAGAACGGACGCCTTCTCGTCGTCAGCGAACCGCCGCTTGTCGATAATGGCAAGTGGTTGTTGCAGACGCGCGGCATACCCGGCGCTATTCTTCACGCCGCCGGCGTCAGCGGCGACCACGACATAGTTATTCTGCATTTTGCCGGCGAAGTAGTCGCAGAGAATAGGCAGCGCGATGAGTTGATCGGCGGGAATCCGGCAGAATCCCTGGATCTGGGGAGAGTGCAGGTCCATCGTCAGGATTCGGTTTGCGCCCGCGGTTTCCAGAAGATCGGCAACCAGGCGCGCGGTAATGGAGATGCGCGGTTCATCCTTTTTGTCCGAGCGCGCATACGGATAATATGGGAGGACAGCGGTGATTCTGCTTGCGGAGGCGTGCTTGATGGCGTCGATGATGATCAACAATTCCACGAGTCCCTCATTGACCGGAATGGTCGAGGGCTGAACGACGAAGACATCGGCGTTCCGCACATTTTCTTCGATTTTGACCTTTATGTTGTCATTCGAGAATTTATGGATTGTCATCTGGCCAAGCGGCATCTCGATTATATTGCAAATCTCACGGGCCAGTTCGGGGTGTGCGCTGCCGGAAAAAATCTTAAGTTGATCTCCCATCTCCCTCACCTCTCTGGTTGGCTTCGACATGAATATCAAGTTCCGCAAGAACGGCGTGAGCAAAGGCGGCGGCTTTTTCGGCGACCGAGACATCTACGTTCTCCAGGATGTCGCTCGGCCAATGCCAATGTACGATCTCGTCATTTTCATTCAGAGCCATGAGGCTCATCGTCTTGTACCCGCGGCTCGATGCGACCAGCGCATCGAGCGTCGCGCGCTTATACACGTAGGGACGCACGCCGGAAAATTGTTCTCGCTGCGACAGCCTGTCCGCAATGGCGACAAGCTCACACGCCGAGGGAAAAACGCGGAGCACGCCTTCGGCGGTGATGTAGCGGAGCGAGCCCGACCCCAAATTATCGAAATTCAGGAAATATGTCGTCTCCGGATTCAGCTCGTACTGATGGGCGCGCAGAAAGGCAGCCATCCCCACCAGATTGACCTCTTCGCACCCGGTCGCCAAGCACCAGACTTCGAGATGCGCGGGCGACTTTTCGGACAGCTTTTTCGCCACGGCAAGCATCGACGCAACGCCCGAGGCGTTATCGGCGGCGCCCTGCACGTACTGCCCGAACATTTCCCGGTGAAGCAGAAGGATGACCGGCGAGAGCAGATAAACGAGGGAGATCAGCCACAATACGTACAGCAGAGTTCCCTCGCCTTCGAAGAAGCGGATGACCAGAACCTCGATGAGGAGCGCCATGATAAAGATGGACAGGAGAAACGAGCGCCGGAAAGAGCCGACGGCCGAAGGATGAAAGTTAAGACCGCTTTTTGAGGTGTCATAATGCGCCACCAGCACAACCTTTTTTCGGGCCTTCTCATTGGGAAGTACGCCAAGCACATTCTGCGAAGGCCGCTTCGGTAAGATACCGGCAAGTCCTTTCCACAAGGAAGTGCATTCTCCGTAAAACAGCGCAAACATCAGGCAGCATACGAGAAGTCCAAAAAAAGGATGATTCCACCCGAAGGCGCCCCCCAAAAGGAACCCGCCATAGATGATCAAATAAATCCAGGAAAACGAGGTATGCGAAACAAAGTGTTCGAGCCGCGTTTCCAGGCCCATCTCCTCCATGCATTTGTGAAGGTACTCGGCGGCCTGCCGCTCGTATTCGGTCGTCGAGCCGCGATGCGGCCATCTTGTAAGCTGCTCAAGATATTCGGAGACGTTCATGGTCTTCCCCAATTTTGACATTGATGGCGGCGGGAACGATATCGAACCGGGCAGGCAATCTGCCCACTTGCTCTCCCTCGACATCAAGCAGAACAACATCGGATGATTCGGCTGTTACCGTCTTCCCGCGCATATACGTGACGCTCGGATGATTCACGTGAGTCCCCTTATACAGTTTCGGGATGCTGGTGAGTGACTGGATGCGGCTGGTATGTTTGATAATGAGGATATCAAACAGGCCGTCGTCAACCCGCGCCTTCGGCGCCACCCACATGCCGCCGCCGAAATACTGTCCGTTGGCGATAACGACATTATTGATTAACATTTCTTCTGCAAACGTCTCATCGACTTGCACTTTCACTCTCTTGCTCTTGTATGTGAGAAGCGTACTGACGGCGCCGTAGAGGAATGAGACGAATCCGCCGAAGACCTTTGTCGTGCGGTTGACTCGCTCGACAGTTTCTCCGCCGATTCCGAAATCGGCTATGTTAATGAAGTACCGCTCGAGGTTGCCTCCCCGTCCATCACTGCAGGTGAAATGGCCGACGTCGCATTTCTTTACTGTTCTCCCGCAAAGGATCTTTGAGACGGCGGCGGTATCTCGCGAAATTCCCAGAGTCTTCACAAAGTCGCATCCGGTTCCACGCGGGACCATTCCCAGGACGGCATTCGGATTAATGAGTGAGCCGGATTCGAAAAAACCATTGATGACTTCGTTGACCGTGCCGTCGCCGCCGACGGCGACGATCATCTCATATCCCTTATGCAGAGCCTGCCTCGAAAGGGTGGTTGCATGATCTGCAGCTACGGTAAAAGAAAAATCTATCTTTTCCAAATCCCGGCGCAGGATTTCCTGAATGCGGCTCCATGCTTCCCGGGTCGAACCGTTCGCCGAATACGGATTGATGATGAATTTTGTTCGGAAGTTATCGGACCGCATGAACCGATTTACTTTTTATACAGTCCCAGTCGAAGCCGCCATACGGTGAACACCGCTTCCAGGATATCGAGCTTTGACATCTTTGTTCTTCCGGAACGTCTTTCGAAAAAGATTATCGGCACCTCGCCAATCCTGAAGCCTTGTCGAAACGCACGGTATTTCATCTCGACAAGGAAGGAATACCCCCGCGAATGAATCTGATCGAGGTTGATCCGCTGAAGCAACTCTCTTTTATAACAGCAGAAGCCGCTCGTGCAGTCGCGGATCGGCAGCCCGGTGATCAGGCGCGCGTAGTTATTTGCAAAGAAGCTGATGAACAGGCGCCGGATGGGCCAGTTGACGACACTGATTCCACTGAGATAGCGCGAGCCCACGACAAGATCATACGTATCGAGAGCGCTGAGAAAGTCCGGCAGGTACTGCGGATTA
>QZKU01000142.1 GCA_003598085.1 Candidatus Abyssobacteria bacterium SURF_5 | reverse complement strand
CTTTGCGCCATGCTCACCTCCCCTTGTTGAAGGAGATGATACCACAAAAAGAGGCTATTGTCAACCATAAATTAATATCTTGAACTATAGTTCAACAACCTTAATCGTCGGACAGTCTCACAGACACCATATTATTTTTGTGAAGTACTTGATTTACAATAACTTACAAAGCAAATCACTATTTCTTTTTATGAAATGAAGTTTAAAGAACATGTGTATTTTCAACTTCTTGTCCTTAAACCGAAGCAAGGAATATTGGAACAGACGCCTTATTTTTATTAACTCTCATCATTTTTCCCTTTTAAAAAACGAGAATGGAATTTATAAACTATGGCTAGACATAGGCTTACGGAGATAAATATGGTGTCTGTCCCCATATTTGGACAAGTGGCGGATGCGGGGGTTGACAAGCAGGTTAGGTTTGTTGTTCTGACTTGTCAGGCGGCGGGTTGTCTATCTGGCGGATGGATTGTTCGACTTCTGCATTGATATCTTTAATGTCGGGCATGTCGGGAGGCGGCTCGATTGATTTCTTGACGCTGTCGATGGTCTCGCGATAGTATGCGTCGATCTCTTTAGTGGGCAGGAGGTCCTCTTTCGTTAATTCGTTGAACTGTTCACGCACCTCATCCATGGCACCTCGCAGGTCGCGGACCAATTTTGCCAGGTTGCGGGCCAGCTCGGGCATTCTTTCGGGGCCGAAGACGATGAGGGCTACGATGAGGATGACCAGTAATTCGACGGGACCTATGCCGATCATGTCGCTCGCTCACTCCTTTCCAGGAAAGATGACACCCAGATACTGACTTCGTAAAGCACCAGCAGCGGAACAGCCAGCAGCATTTGCGAGATCACATCGGGCGGAGTGAGGATGGCGGCCATGATGAAGATGCCGACCATCATATATTTGCGGTTTTTGCGGAGCCCCTCGACTGAAACGACGCCCACCCGCACGAGAACAATCAGGATGATGGGAAGCTGGAAGCCGAGTCCGAACCCGATAATAAATCTAAAGATCTTGTCGATGTACATTTTAAGTGAAAATGTCTGTTCGACGCCCGTGGAAAAGAACCCCGCCAATTGCGGGATCAGCATGGGCAAAATGAACATGTACGAGAAGATGATGCCGCCGTAGAGCAGGAAAACGCCGCAGACGAGCCCCCCCACGATCACCTTTTTCTCGTTCGGTCTGAGAGCGGGAAGACAGAACATCATGATCTGGTACACCAGGAACGGCAATCCGAAGAACAAGCCGGTATAGCCGGCGATTCTCAGGGATGCGAAGAAAGGCTCGAACAGATCAAAGGCATGAAGCGGGATGGTGGTGCCCAGCGGTTTCTTTATGACGTAGAGGATCTGGGAGCGAAAAATATAGCCGATGATCGAGAATACCGCGATCGCGGCCAAACCCTTCACCAAGCGGATCCTCAACTCCGCCAAATGTTGGGTGAAGGTCATCTTTACGTCGTTCATTTAATTTTGCCGGCTTCTTTCTCTTCACTCGCGTTTTCTTCTTTCGGGCTGACCGAATTTTTGTCTCCTTCGGGTTCGCCTTTCATGCTGTCTCGAAAATCGCGGATAGCCGTTCCCATCGATTTCCCGATACCGCTGATCTTGCTCGTCCCGAAGACAAGCATTACTATCACCATGACTATTAACAGTTCCTGCCAACCGATCATATGTATTCACCTCCCGCTCCGGGATTGACATCTTTTTAAGTATCAGGCCGGCGCATCGCCGACGCTTGAATTCTTATAAAATTTTACCATGTCCCCATATAATTTGCAAACTTACGCGCATCCGTTGACTTACGGCGGAATCGGAGCACCGCGCATTGGGCAAAACGTCTGTCGGAAACGATCAAATCGGCGCCAATTGAATTTTTTGCAGGAATGGAGTAGAATATGCCGACCTGTGCGTTCACGGTAAGTCCAGCGGCCAGAATTAATTAGAGGCGAGGAAGGTTTGCAATGATCGGGAAGAAGATACGACTCGAGAGGATCATCGACAGAAATTCCGGCAGAAGCGTGATTGTGCCGATGGATCATGGCACAACGATGGGTCCAATCCAGGGGCTGGTCAATATGCGGGTGACCATCGATAAGATTGTCGAGGGTGGAGCAAATGCCATCATTATTCATAAAGGCATCGTCGGCGCGGGTCACCGCGGAAGCGGCAAGGATGTGGGTTTGATCATCCATCTCTCCGCCAATACTTCAATGAGTCCCGATCCGAACACCAAAGTCCCCGTCTGCTCGGTCGAAGAAGCGATACAACTCGGAGCCGATGCCGTGAGCATACATATTAACCTTGGAGCGGAGAAGGATATCGAGATGCTTGAGTTCTTTGGCTCGATCTCACGTTCGTGCGCCCATTGGGGCATGCCGCTGCTCGCCATGCTGTACACGCGGGGCAAGAAAATAGAAAGCGAATATGACGTAAAATATGTCAAGCATGCTGCCCGCGTGGGGGCGGAACTCGGCGCCGACATCGTAAAATGCAACTACACCGGCAGCATTGAGTCTTTCAAGGAGGTAGTTGAGGGATGTCCCGTGCCTGTCGTCATTGCGGGCGGGGAAAAGATGGAGACCGAAGCCCAGCTTCTGACGATGGTGGAAGATGCACTGAAGGCAGGCGCGGCGGGCGTATCCATTGGACGAAACGCCTTTCAGCACAAGCGCCCCGAGAAAATTGTCGAGGCCATCGGCAAGATTGTTCATGAAGGGGTTACCGCCAAAGAAGCCAGGAAAGTGCTGGAGAAGTAGGATATGAAAAAAGTCTGGGTGAACGCCGACCCGTGGAACAAGCAACTTGTCATTCGCGCCCTTGAATCGGGCGCTGATGCCGTCATCGTTCCCAAGGGGCATTCCCCGAGAGTCAAAGAGCTGGGACTGATTCCCACCGTCGCCGAAGACGGCGATATGAAACTGGGAGAGGATATCATCCTGATTGAAATCAATTCCAAAGCCGATGAGCAACGCGCCGCCAGGAGTCCGAAAGACAAACTGCTCATCCTCCGCATGAAGGATTGGACCATCATCCCGATCGAAAATATTATCGCGCAGCGAGGTGGTTTGTTTGTCGAAGTGCATGATTCGGAAACGGCGAAAACCGCTGTCGGGATTCTTGAAAAAGGCGCCGACGGAGTTGTTCTGACCACCACGGATTTGAATGAAGTGGGGAAGACGGTCGAGGTAATCCACGGCATTCTTCCTCGCATCGAGATGGAGACGGCGACGGTCGCGGAGACCCGGATGCTCGGGATGGGTGATCGCGTGTGCATCGACACGTGCTCGCACATGAGGCCCGGCCAGGGAATGCTCATCGGGAATTCGAGCGATGTCTTCTTTCTCGTCCAGTCCGAGTCCGAGGAGAACCCGTATGTTGCGGCCAGACCATTCCGGGTGAATGCCGGTCCCGTGCACGCCTATCTCCTTTCCACGGATGGAGCTACCCGATATCTCTCCGAACTGCAAACCGGCGACGAGGTGATGCTGGTCGATCATTCGGGGGCCTCACAAGTAGCCAATGTGGGGCGCTGCAAAATCGAGCGGCGGCCGCTTTTGCTCGTGGTTGCAGAAATCTCGGGACAGCGGGCATCGGTTATCCTGCAAAACGCAGAGACAATTCGTCTCGTTCAGCCGAACGGAAAATCAGTCTCAGTCGCCTCCTTGCAGAAGGGGACCCAGTTGCTTGTTCACCGCGAAAAAGGGGGGCGGCACTTCGGAATGAAAATCGAAGAAACTCTGCAGGAGAAGTGAACCCTGCTCTTCCCGTTATTTGCCTAGCTTCAGCCGCGACCCCATGAATTAGCATGCTGTCGAGACAGTTTTGATTTGCCCTTTTCCTCCTCTCCCGATTTCCACGATGACTCAGCATCGGAATGTGGGCGCCGTACAGCCTAAGTGTGCGTGGCGCTGCCGTTTCTTGAACGCACTATAGCATCGTGGTATAATCCGAAAGGGTGGCTGGAGAGTCAAGAGTGTGCAGTTTATTGCAGGAAAAAAGGAGAGACTCGACAAGTTGCTGGTCGAGTTGAATGTAGTTGCAACTCGCGCCAAGGCAAGGGCTTTGATCCTTGGCGGATCGGTCAAAATCGACTCAAACATTGCCGACAAGGCGGGTGCGGTCGTGAAACCGGGAAGCGTCCTCGAAGTATCGGAAAAAAGCGAGTTTGTCAGTCGCGGCGGCGAAAAACTCAAGAGCGCGCTCGACCATTTTCACCCTGACCTCGACGGCAAAATAGCGCTCGATGTCGGCGCCTCGACGGGCGGTTTCACGGATTGCCTCTTGAAGTACGGCGCGCGGAAAGTGTATGCCGTTGATGTCGGGTACGGTCAGCTTGCGTGGGAATTGCGAAATGATCCGCGCATCGTGGTACTGGAGCGGACGAACGCGCGCAACCTGCAAAGGGACATGTTCGAGGAGCCACCTCAGTTTGCCGTAATCGATGTCTCCTTTATTTCACTCACTCTGGTGTTGCCGGCGACGGCCGCGGTGCTGTCTGCCGACGGTGAAATTATGGCCCTGATCAAACCCCAATTCGAGGCCGGGCGCGAACACGTGGGCAAAGGCGGAGTCGTGCGAGACGACGCCGTCCACCGCCGCGTGATTCAGAAGATCAGCGATTTCGCGGCCGACTCGGGCCTGCTCTCGCGAGGAGTGATCGAGTCGCCGCTGCTCGGGCCCGCGGGAAACAAGGAGTTTTTTATCTATCTGGCGAAGCCCATCGGTTGAGGAGGAGCGAATGGTCCGATGCCCGAAATGTCGGGAATTGATGCGGCAGCAAGACACGGTAGGCCATTATGGGACTGTGCTCCAGTTGTACCAGTGCAATGCCTGCATGGGAATTTGGGTCGATCGCGACGTGGCCTTCGCTCTCAGCCGCGATTCGGCACTCGAGGTTGAATCCGACGTCGAGCTTGACGAAATCGTCACAGAGCCGAGAGACACAGCTCTCTTTTGTCCGCGCTGCGAGATTTATCTCACCGAGCAAGAGGGCATGAATCTGCCGCAAGGGCTGCATATCGACTATTGCCCCGGCTGCCATGGTTTCTGGTTTGATAAAGGCGAATTGATGATTTACAAGACGTACCTCGAAGAAAAGCGCATTCAGAACAAAGAACGGATGCGACAAAGCGAGGCGAAAAAGAAGGAGGACCGCCGCCGAAAGGATGGACTGAAGAAGACGCTTGAGCTCGGCGGGACCACATTTGGGGCCGGATATCATCCCGGTATCACGCTTGCCCGTCAGCTCATAAACCTGTGGCGATTCCTTCGGTAACCATGGAAAAGAAGAAGATCAAAAGCGTAGGCATTATCGTAAATCCAACCAAGACCGGCTCATTTCCGCTGATCGAGCAGGTTGTCGATTGGCTGCGGCGCCGGGGACTCGAGGTTCTTATGGACGCCTCGGTATCCGGCATGTTGGACTTGCCTCTCGAATACAAACAGAGCCGCGAACTGCCGCGTCTTGTCGACTTCATCATCGCATTTGGAGGCGACGGCACCATGCTCAGCGTCGCCAAACAGATGAACGGGTGCAGCACGCCGCTGATCGGCGTGAAAGTGGGCGGTCTTGGATTTCTCACCGGAGTCACCGAGACCGAAGTCTTCACCACACTCGAGGAGGTGCTGCAGGGCCTGCACCGGATCGAGGAACGCATGATGCTGGACTGCACGGTGATCCATTCCGACGGCTCGATCCATCGCGAGCAGGTAGCCCTGAACGACGTCGTCATACAGCGGGATGCTCTGGAAAGGATGCTGATGCTGGAGACGTACGTGGATGAGGAGTTTCTTGCCACCTACGCCTGTGACGGGTTGATCATTTCGACTCCGACCGGCTCGACGGCGCATTCGCTCTCAGCCGGCGGCCCCATTATCTATCCGGAAGCCGAGGCAATTGTTATTACACCCATCTGCCCTCACATGCTGACCAATCGTCCGCTGGTGCTCTCTTCAAACCAGGTGACGAGAGTTGTCATCGCCTCTGAACATGCCTCGCCGGGGTTGATGATCGACGGCCAGATAGCGGTCGAGCTGCACCAGTGGGATCAGGTGATTATCAAGAAATCGCCCCATACAATCCGCCTGGCCGCCTCGGCAAATAAAAGCTATTTTGAAGTGCTGAGGAACAAATTGAACTGGGGACGCAGATAGTCATGTTGAACATGCTTCACATTCGGAATTTCGCGCTGATCGACGATCTGATAATCCCTTGGAAGCCCGGCTTGAATGTGTTGACCGGTGAAACCGGCGCGGGCAAATCCATCATTATCGATGCAATGAATCTTCTTCTCGGCCAGAGAGCGAGCGCCGGCGTCATCCGGCGGGGGTCATCGTCGGCGGAGATCGAGGCCGCATTTGACATTTGCGCCTGTTTCAAGACAAAAGAAGTCATAGAATCGATGGAGTTGGACGCCTCGAACGACGAGCTTTTGTTCAGGAGGATTATTACGGCCGACGGCAAGAGCAAGTGCTTCCTCAACGGCTCGCTCGTGACGCTGAACCTGCTCGAGACTGTCGGCGAGAGCCTGGTGGACATGCACGGCCAGCACGAGCACCAGTCGTTGATCAACCCGAAGAAACATCTGGCGCTGCTCGATGAATTCGCCGGGCTCGGCGCCGATGCGACCATGATGCGGCAGCGCTATGGCGATTTGAAGCAGCGGATAGCCACGCTGGAACGCATCATAGCGCAGGAATCCCATCGCAACCAGCGCGTCGCAGAATTGAGGGAAGAACTGAAGCTGATCGAGCAGGCCGGACTGACACGCGGCGAAGACGAGGAGATAAAGACGCGGCGAAGCGTCATCGCCAACTCTGAAAACATTCACCGCCTCATCGGCGAGAGCTACGATATGCTGGCCGGCGGCGAGAAGAATCCGCAGCCGATTGCGGGAACGTGGGATGCTCTCATGCATGCTCTGCAGGAAGTCGGACGGATCGATCATGGTTTTGCTCAATCGTTGCGGGAATACGAAGACATTCGCTACAAGTTGGCGGAGCTTTCCTCGCTGTTGCAGGATTACCTGAGCCGTCTTGAATATGATCCCGCCGAACTCGACGCCCTTGAAAGCCGGCTACAGACGATATCGAAACTGAAGCGTCGCTACCGGTGCGAATCGTTGGATGCGCTCCTCGATCTCGCCGAAGACATGCAGTCGGAACTGGATCGTCTTACCGGTTCGTCCTCTGAAAAAAATCGGTTGAGCGAAGAAATTCAATTGGTGAGCGAACAAGCGGGCAAGCTGGCGATGGTTCTGTCGCAAAAGCGGATTGAGGCGGCGAATCGGCTGGAAAGAAACGTGCAGGCGCACCTGCGCGAGCTTGGCATGGATAAAGCCAGATTTCTCGTTTCGGTGCAGCAAGAGGAGGCGCCCAACGGGCTGGTGACATATAAGGGAAAGACTTGGAAAACCAGCAGTTGGGGCATTGATACAGTTGAATTTCTCATGTCGGCGAACGTAGGGGAGCCGCCGAAACCGTTGGCTGCGATCGCATCAGGCGGCGAAATCTCGCGCATCATGCTCGCTCTTCGGACGATTCTTGCCGAGACCGACAAGGTGCCGGTCGTTATCTTTGACGAAATTGATGCCGGCGTGGGCGCCAGCATGGGGATGCGCATAGCTGAAAAGTTGAGTACGGTCGCGGCCTCGCGCCAGGTTATCTGCATCACGCACTTGCCACAAATCGCCGCGATGGCGCATAATCATGTTGTAGTCGATAAGCTGGTGGCGGGCGGCCGAACGCGCACCGAAATCAGCTTTCCACAAGGAGAAAAACGCATCCGGGAGATTGCCAGGATGCTGGGCGGCGATGCCACCGGAAACATATCATTAAAGCACGCGCAGGAATTGTTGGCGCTCTCCCGAAAATCAATATGAGATGGTCGCCGCTCTTGGTGCTTCCCCTGCTTGCAGCCGCATTCTTCTGTCTCTCGTCTCATGCAGCCGGTCAGGAGGACTTGCAGTACGAAATCCTCTCGTTCCGCCTTTCCGGAATCATCATTTCGGCGGGCGCGGGCGATATGAATGGTGACGGGCAGGCGGACTTGCTGCTCTTCAGCAAACCATCCAAAGAATCCCGAGATAAGTCCTGCAGCGTTTATCTGCAACAAGATGGAAAATTCGCCCTTCATCCAAATTTCGAAATGCACCTCGGCGAGCAGGCGAGTGGAGTTCAGCTCGATGATATCGACCTTGATGGGAAGAATGATCTGCTCTCTTTCGACGGCGACGGCGTGATGCTGTTCAAGGTAAGCGGCTCAAATGTGGTCAATTCGAGGAGGATTCTGTTACACCGCTCCCTCTTACCGCCAACCAGCAGGTTTGTCGCTTCCGTGAACTGGATCGCCGACCTGAATGCCGACGGAAGGAAGGACCTTTTGGTTCCAGTGGTCGAGGGGATGCGCCTTTTTGTACAGGATGAAGCTTTCCGCTTCGCCGAAGACCGAACGTTCGAGTTTCCGGTCAACGGTTCGTTCCGGCAGCAGGGGGACCAGCAATCGATCGGTTACGGGCTCCCGGCAATCGCGCTGTCCGACTTCGATAGCGACGGGCGGATCGATCTCGGCGCGTTCGATCTCGAGCGCATGGACTTCTTCCTCTCAAACGGCTCCTCTTCGCTGGACCGTCACGAAAGCAGTCCGCTTTTGCGCAAGTTCACCAAGGATTTTATCGGTGCCTCCAGTTTCATGGACCTCAATGCCGATGTCATTCCCGATGCGGTGCTCGTTCTGGTCTCGCAGATGAAGAATCTGGAAAGTGAAGTGCAGATCTATTTCGGCGCCGAGGATTTCACTTACAAGGACAGCCCGGACCAGGTGCTCGCGGCGGATTCAAGTCTTGTCCTCCCCGTTTTCCTTGATGCTACCGGCGACGGCAAATTGGAAGTCCTGCTGCACGACATCGACGTCGGCATTGGCTTCTTCATTAATTATTTCATCCGCAACCGCATCCGGGTGGAGACGGAACTGCGGAGAATAGGGGAGGACGGCCGGTACGGCGAACGACCGGTGGTTACGAGAGCAATATATATTCCGGCCAGCGAGGATGGGACTGAGCCGGCACGAGCGGCCGGCGATTTTAACGGAGACGGGTTGGACGATTTCGTGGTGGGCACATCCGAGAACCGCCTCTCTTTCTTCTTGACCAACATGGACGACGTCCTTCCGCGCGAACCCTCCGCCGGACTTGAAGTCCCCGCTTATGGAAGCATGTCCCTACTCAATCTGAACGACGACAACCGCGATGATCTGGTGATCCTTTACACTAACGATGAAAGAGAGGGCCTCGCGGTCGTTCTCGTCTCGAAATGAAATTCGGTCAACGCAGCGGCCGGAGTTACAGCGAATCCCAGAAAGCGCGGACTTCGGCGGCGGCATCGCTCGCGATAAGCTCTTCTATCGAATACCTGTACCAGTCGCGCGGCAGAAGGGAGTTGTACGCCGGCGTCGCATACCGCCTTCCGATAAGAATGATGAAACCGATATCGTCGGCGCTCCGAATCAGGCGCCCGGCCGACTGGATGACCCTCATCATGCCGGGATACAGGTACGCGTACTGGAATCCGGCCGAGTACTTTTCATCGAAATGAGCTTTGAGCAACTCGTTCTCCAGCGAGAGTTCCGGCAGGCCCACTCCGACAATGAAGATCCCATCGAGCAAATTATCGGAGTAATCCACCCCCTCGGCCAGCGAGCCGCCCTGGACTGCCAGAATCAAGTTCGTCGACCGGCGCTCGCGAAGCACCCTCACCATTTCGACTATGTCGCTCTTCTGCAGCGTCTCTTTTTGAATGACAAGGTTCCCGCAGAAATCTTGCAGGTGTGTTGCGATAAGGCGCAGATACGCATAGCTCGGGAAGAAGGCGGCATAGTTGCCCGGCTTGATCACCGATATTTCCTGAAGTATGTGCGCTACGCCGGGAGCGGTGCGCGTCCGGTCTCGATATGTTGTGGAAACATTGGGCACGATCACGATTTTCCTGTTCTCGCGGTGGAACGGAGACGGGAAACTTGCCGCAATCGTTTCGTCGGCAGGAAAACCCAGCACATCCTGAAAGAAGCGATGCGGCTCCAGGGTGGCCGAAACGGCAATTACGCTGAAAAAGGAATTAATGATCTTTCCGATCTGCAGGGAAGGATCAAGGCATACCTGCTTTAAGAGCGCGGCGGTCGAATCAAAAAGGAATGCGAAATCGCCTTCGAGAGCGGACATGGTGCAGAAGGTGTCGATGTCTGTCAGACATCGGGCGAGCGGATCTTCCCCGGTCTCCATCCCAGCGCGAAGACGCGCAAGAAAATAATCCGAAAGGATCTCCTTCGTCCGGCCGCCGATAGCGCGGAAGAAATTCTTATCGATCTCGACAATGAATTGATTCTGCCGTTCGGACGGGCGTGCACCGCCGATCTCACTCACATATGTTTTCACCTCGTCAAGCAGGGACAAAACTCCATCCGGGGCAACATGACTTTCTCCGGCCGCTCGGCTGGCTTCCTGCATATCCTCAACGCTGATGGACGGCGAGAAATACCCTCTGGCCCGCGAATACAGATTGTGCGCCTCGTCTATGATCAGAATCCATCCTCTCCGATTTTTCGGCGGCAGCAACCTGCGCAACGAACTTTTCGGATCGAAAACGTAATTGTAGTCTCCCACAATGAAATCGGCGTTCGATGCCGCCTGCAGGGAAAGCTCGAACGGACACGTATCGTTTTCGCGAGCAACCCTAATTACATCCTCCGGCAAAATCAATTGCTGTTGCAGCAGAGCTTTCACCGCCGCCTGATTCGATCTTGCAGAATACTCCTGCGAATACCTGCAAAGATGCTCCTCGCAGGAGAAAAGCTCATTCGGGCAAAGCTTCTCTTTGGCCATTAGAAAGAGAGCTGAAATCTGCGCGTCGGGCGGCAAGATCAACCTGAGCGTGGTGGCTACGATCTCCTGATGCGAACTTTTGCCGCTTGCCCAGAATATGCGCAAATCGTTCTCCAGCGCGAAACGAAGCGCCGGCGCGAGCACCGCAGCGGTCTTTCCCACCCCCGTCGGCGCGCTCAGGAGAAGATTGTTTCGCGTCTCCAGCGCGTTCCGTACCGACGCGGCCGCCTCCTCCTGGTATCGGCGCGCCTCCTCATGGGGAAAACCTATCCTCTTTGCCAGCGAACGGCGGTAATCCTTTCTCGCCGTTGACTGTTCGTGCTCACGTACTACTCCAAGAAGAACGGAACGTATCAGCAGATATACCGCCCCCAAGTCGTATGTTACCGGAATTCTTGCTATCGAGCCATCCATCAGGCTCACCACTACCAATTCCCCGTGCAGATTCTTATAACCGGAACATTCAAGCAGGTACAGATAAAGCCGGAGTTGATCACGGAACGAGGGTAGGCTATCCTCCGTCGCAGCTTCGAGTGTTTGCCCGGGCGCGGCAACGGTTTTGATTTCCTGAACGATTGTTTTGTCGGCCGCCTCCACGATCAGATCGATACGTCCCGTGATAACTGCAGAATATTCTCCAAGTGCAAGTGAATGCGACACATGCACCTCGGTTGAACGCTTGTTAAGGGCGGCCTCGCCGTACAGGCGCTTATGCGCCTGCTGACCCCAATGAGCCGCAAATTGGGAGCTGCCTGTCCGAAATGTCTCCGACGGGTTTATCAGCCGAACCAGGTCGCCAACGCCCATTTGGATAGTTCGGGTGGAGTCATCTATTCGAATTGTCATGATGAAATTCCGCTTGACTTTCGCCTTTCTTTCGCCTAGTATAGTATCAATATAGACGTTGCCGCGTCAATTGAGGAGTATATCTTATGGCCGCTCTCACGAGAAGACAAAAAGAAGTATTCGACTATATCGCTTTATTTGTTTCGCAGAATGGGTATTCGCCGAGCTTGGAGGAAATCGGCGCTGCATTGGGAATGTCGTCGGTCGCGACGGTTCACAAGCATGTTGCACAGTTGCGGCGGAAGGGGCTCATCCGGCACGAATCAAACAAAAAACGAAGTCTGGAGGTAGAGTCGGAGGATTTTTCGGGGGGTGTTGTGGAACTGCCGCTGCTTGGATTTATTGCGGCTGGCGCACCGATTGAGGCCGTCGAGAATCGCGAGTCAATAGCGGTTCCGTCAGAGTTGGTTCCGAAGACGCCGCTCAGAAAATTTGTTCTGCGGGTGAAAGGCAGCTCGATGATTGACGATCACATCATGGATGGCGACTTTGTAATTGTGGTCGAGGGGCAATCACCCAACAATGGGCAAACGGTCGTTGCGCTGCTCGACGGCGAGAATGCAACACTGAAGAAGTATTATCGTGAAAAAGATGCGATCCGCCTTCAGCCGGCAAACGAATCGATGCAGCCGATCATCGTGAAGAATCGCGACGTGCGTGTCCAGGGGATAGTGGTCGGCTTGATGAGAAGGTACTGAAGCGGGCGCGGCGATTGGAGGGTTGTCTCGGACTGAAGGAAATCGGCGGATTACTTTAAGATAACCGGATTGGGAAGGTAAAGGAGCCATTGGTATGAGCTGCCCAAGCTGTGGGGGAGTGGTCATTTTCACCGAAGGCTGTGAATTGTGCATCAACTGCGGCTGGAGTCCGTGCGGGTATTATCATCGGCATGAAGTTGAGCAAGTCTCTATTATTGATTCTGCTGCAAAACCCCCACTCTCGGGTTCAACCGCGCTATGGTAGGTGCGAATTTATTGGCCCATTCAAGACTGGCCGAATGAATTCGGCCCTACCAAAGGGGGGGGTCTGCAGCGGAATCTATTATTAAGATATCAAAGCGCTCTTTTTAGTCATTCCGATTTTCGCCTTACTTTCGGGGGAAAAAGATCTGTCATCTCTTATGTAGTTTCCCGAAGACCTTCCCCAGGTTTTCCCACACCTTTTCTGCGTTTTCGGAGCGGACGACCATGCATCCGCCGCCGCCGTAGCTCCAGGCGGCTATGTTGCGGGCGCCTTCATCGTACAGGAATTCGGCGGCCTGCATGACCTCGTCTTCTTTGCCTTCCTGAATCAGGAATGCCTGCACCCACATCTGGAGCTCGCGTCCGTACTTATCGCACAAGCGTTTTGCTTCTCTTGTTTTTTCGCGGCAGTAACTTTCGAGTGGTTTGCCGAATATTCCCCAATAGGGATCGGTTCCGAAGATATCGAGGGCTGGAATAGCGGCGAGGGTTTCCCATTGGGTTACGCCATGAAGAGTGTCCTGTTCCGGTAATACGCAGAGCGCGTTCTTGAGTCCGCAGGTTCGCGCGTGCTCGCAAAGCTGTGTGAAGAAATTGACGACGGTTGCCTCTCGAAATTCGACGACATCGCTCTCCAACCGGTGCGGCATACTGCGCCCGCATTTCTGCTCGAACAGTTTTTGGCAGGTTTGGCAGCGGCAAGCCCATGATCTTTGTCCGCCGGTCCAGTCGCCGGTGTAGAAGTGTGGCTCGTCCCAAAACGCGACGTCGGCGCCGATTTCAGCCGCTGTCTCGATCCATAATTTCATGAATGCGCGAAAGCCATCGCTGTTCATGCAAGCGGCCGGAACCGATTTGCCGCTTGCGGTAATCTGGCGTTCGTCGAGATGATTACCGATAAACGCGCTGAGGGCCTCGCCGCCAAAAATGCCGCCGACGCCCCACGGGTCGATATATACTTCAAGCCCGAGGTCTTTTGACATTCTCACGATCTCGCGCATCGCGCGCGTATAAAACGAGAGATCGGTTTCGGAGAAAGTATGTACGACGAGATTGCAGTGATGTGCGGCCATGTCCTCCAAGTCTTCCCGTACATGTCTTATGCTTCGCACATCGTGATAGGCGACACCAGTCTTCAGCATGGCTCGAATCTCCACTTTTAAAAGAGACGCTCGCGCAAGAGTCAATCTTTCAGCGGTAACTTGATGTCTGCTCCGTTTCGTGCGGCGCGATACACGGCCTCCACAAGCTCATGTGCTTTTACCGCAACGCCAAAATCCGGATACGGCTTGATGCCCGTCTCCAGCGCTTTCAAAAAATGATAATCCTGAATGCCCTGTCCAGAGTGGAGGCAATTGAAGCGAGGGTCGCTCAGGCCGACTTCATCAAGATAACGGCGCAACACTTCAGCGCCTGGTATTTCCTCGATCTCGCCGCCGCTAAACTGGCACGCGATGGAGCCAATGAAGTCGTCGGCGCTCGATATGTGCCCGTTCTCGAAGAAAATCTCCATGTACCGGTTCGATTCCCGCCGCAGGATGTTGTGCCATGCCGAAAGCAAATGGCCGACACAGCCGCTGGCGAATTCGAGCTGCGCGGACGCCAGGTCCTCGATGCCCCGATGTCCGGCAAAATTCCTGATGATGCCGCGGACGCTCGAAATATCTCCAAGCAGCCACCGCAGGATGTCGGCATCATGAATGCTGTGTTCGATGAGGGCGCCGCCTCCAGCCGTCTCAAATTCGCAGCGCCAGGTGCTCCCGTAGATCCCCTGGATAGGGAAATACTGGTCATCGCGGAAGATGACCGACATCGGCCGGCCGAGCTTTTTGTCGGAGATCAGGCTGCGGATAACGTTATAAACCGGCGAATAACGCAGCACCAGGCCCACCTGATTCTTCACGCCCGAATGCAGGACCGCTGCCTGCATCTGCTTGACCTGTGCATATGAGCAAGCAAGCGGCTTTTCGCAGAAAATGTTGAGCCCGGCCCTCACAGAAAGCTCCACCAGTTCGGGATGAAATTTAGTCGGCGTGCAAATAAAGACTGTATTGATATCCCCCGATCGAATCAACTTTTCCGCGTCGCTGCAGTGGATGCGTGCGCCGAAAGATTGCGCAATCGTCGTTGCGCGTTCCTCATTGAGATCGCAAACCGCATGAAATTCCGTCTCCACCAGCTTCTCGGAGATTATCGCTTCAATGGCATTCGCGTGCGCCACCCCGATGAAGCCGGCGCCAATCAACCCGATGCTTGATTTCATGAAAGAATTCCTCCCGAGACCGCCGCTATTGTACTGTGCAGGAATCGCCAAGCGCAAGAAGAAAACTGAATGGGCAGGTAGAATCGAACCATAGGCGGCAGGCGGCGGTCGAGTAAAATCCGGCAATCGCCGCCCCGAAACGTTCTTTTTTTCCGAATCTACTAGCGGTTGCCGCCGCTCGCGTGAAATCTAGAGTAGCTCTTCTTTTGTACCTCCGTTTTTAGAGTCCCCATTCACGTCAGGCGCCTCGCCCGTCATCGGGAGCGCCGCGGGGTAACATCCTCTATGAGATTGGGCGTATTCGCGAATACAGCCAAACGTCATGCGGAAAGGATACATTTAACTGTCTACAACCCTTTTGTACGTTTTGATCTTGTCGAGGACATTTGGACCTCGCTCCTGGGGAAGTGCCCCCATTCCTATTTCCTTTCATGGGGCTGGGTTGATTCGTGGATCAGGAGCCTTCCTCCAGACTGCGGCGTTTCGCTGATCGCCGGCTTCAAGAATGATTCACCGATCCTTGCCTTTTTTGTCGGCTCTCACAATGTGATCCGGCACAGACTCTTTAGAGCGGGTCAGCTTTCACTGAATTCAACGCTTATTCCCTTCTTCGATTCTCTCTGCCTCGAATACAATGCTGTGTTAATCGACCCGGATATTACGATTGCCTTGGAAAACATGGTCGAGATGATTCCCTTAAAGAACTGGGATGAGTTTTACATGCCCAGATATTCGCCGGTTTACTGCCCTAATTTGATAATCAGGGACATGAGCAGGAAGTACAATTTGAAAATACTTGACAGGAGAAACTCGTATTACGTCGATTTGGAGGGTGTTCGGAAAAACAACATGGATTATTTGGCGCTGCTCAGTAACAACAGGCGCCAGCAAATCCGGCGCACCCTCAAAGAGTACAAGAAATGGGGAGATATTCACGTGCGTGTTGCGGGAAGCGCAAAAGATGCATTGGGAATATTTGAAAAGCTTGTTCTGTTACACCAGAAGGAGTGGAAGAATCGAGGACAACCCGGAGCGTTCGGCACTGATTACATGATCAAGTTCCACAAGAACCTGATTTCGAGACGCTTTGATCACGGGGAGATTCAATTGATGGAGATAACCGCCGGAATGAACCCGATTGGATGTCTATACAACTTCCTGTACCAGGGATGCGTCCTTTTTTATCAAAGCGGATTCAGTTATCTTGCAAAGAACGTATACCGGCCGGGACTGGTTTGCCATTACCATGCAGTTTTGCATAATGCGGCCAAAGGATTCCTTTTGTACGATTTCCTCGCGGACGACTCGCAGTATAAGAAAAGCCTGTCTACCGATTCCAACGAGATGCTGAGCATCCTGGTGCAAAAATCGAGGTTGAAGTACAAAGTGGAGAACAGAATCCGCACCCTCTATCATTTCGGGCAAGAACGCCTCTCCATGAATGGGGCCGGGCGACAACCGCGTCTTTTTTCTTTACTGGAGAAGCTGAAGAGGCTTAAATCCTGGAAAAAGACAGTATGATTCCTGCTGCGTTCCGAGGTGTTGGCAGTTTCAATCCCCAAAAAGAAGCATCCGCAAATTTACAGTTCGTTTACCAATAAAATGGCACTCGTTGACGTATTCCCCGTGACCTCATTATAGTCTCCTTCATAGTCTTCTTCCTGTTTGTGCGTACATTCTTCAGCTTATTTTCCGTTCTCTTACTGGCGGCTGCAGTTGAATGCGGTCAATGTTTACTGAGGGGGAAATCCGGCAATGGTTTTCGGATTAAGCAGGAAGAAACAGATCGACGAATATGAGGCCGAAGGCGAGGTCGAGCGGATTTATCACGAGATCAGGCAGACGTTTCGGGTCAGCGGCATCAACCTCATCTTTCGGACATGGGCGCGATATGACAAATTTTTTCTTGTGCTGTGGAACTCGATTCGCCCGAACGCGGGAACTCGCCTGTTCGAGGACGCCGCCGATTCCGTGCGCGCTCAAGCGGTGCTGCGGGCCGGCCGTTTGGACAGGCTGAGGGTGCCCGCCAACGTGAGTTTGGGTGAAAGCCAGGCATACCAGCTCAAGGCGGCGCTCGATCTTTATCATTACATCAATCCGAAACTCCTCGTGATGGCTTCTGCGGTGCGGCTTTCTTTGACCGGCGGACGCGTGAGGGAAACGATCGAAGGCGCAAAATTTCTGGAGATGATCGAGCGCGGAGTACCTGAAAAAATGTATCCGATGGAAATGATTTCCGAAGACCCCAAAGAAGAGCGAATCAATGAGTTATTCGCCGATATCAGGCAGGTGCTCAACCTGCCGTCGATCAATAGCGATTACCGCACTCTCGCGCTGTGGCCGGATTATCTTATCGAGGCATGGAAAAGATTGAGGCCAATGATCGGCCGGCAGGATTATGTAGAGGCGGCCGAAGAAGTGCGGCAGGTTGCGCGGGATAGCGCCGGTCGGCTACCCTATCCGGTGATTTCCCGCGAACAGCTCGAGGAACTGGGCGAGGATGCGGGCGAAATCACTCAGATCACGGAAAAGTTCGAGGACATCTTGGCGCCGCTGATCATCAACATCGCACTCTTCCAGTTGGACTGGCATGACCGCAGGCAACTTGTTCTCTCTCCTTTCCCGGCGGCGGCGCGATGAAACCACCACGATGAATTCCAAAGGAAACAGGATGGAGTGGAGAGATTATCAGGCGGCGCAAAAGGTCGCAGAACTGAATGGCCGCTTCATGAGTTTCGCGGAGGAGGGCAGGGGCTTGCCGATTCTTCTTCTACACGGGATTCCGACCTGGGGCTACTTATGGCATCGGCTCATTCCCGCCCTAGCCGAAACGAGGCGCGTGCTGGCGCCGGACCTCCTCGGTTTTGGATACTCCGATAAAAGCGACCGTTTCGACCGCTCGATCCGCTGTCAGACCGAGATGATTGCCACCTGGATGGAAGCGACGGAAATGCACGGGGCAGCCGTCGTGGGACATGACATAGGCGGAGGAATAGCGCTGCGGCTGGCAACACTGTACCCCCACCTGGTTTCGCACCTCTGCCTGATGAATTCAGTTTGCTACGACAGTTGGCCAATTGAGATGATGCTTCAATTCGGCCACCCCGAGGCTGATCGCAAGATGTCCGCTTCGGCCGCTCAGACGGTACTCAAGCAGGCGCTCAAGAAGGGATTCTCCAACTCGCCCAACGATGGAATACTGGAGGGGCTGCTGGCGCCGTATGCTACCGAGATCGGGAAACGCTCGCTTATCCGCAATGCGGCATCGCTTAATACGAACCAGACTACGGAATTGACCCACCTCCTTCCGCGCATTCATGCGCCGGCGCTGATCCTTTGGGGCGAGGACGATCCGTTCCAGCCGCTCAAATACGGCGAGCGCCTCGCATGGGATATCCCCAAGACCCGTCTCATCCGCATCGCGAACGCCCGCCACTTCGTCATGCTCGATCAGCCGCAAGAGGTCGAGCGCCACCTCCTGGTTTTTCTCGAGAGCTGAGCCAAAGGTGCGGGGCCGCCGTAAATCATTCGATACGGCTGGCGGCAGGGGCGAATGCGTCTCTTGTGGACAACCCCGAATGGCCCCTGCTTTTTATAAAGGCTTTTCCTTCTGCAGGAAATATGATAGAATTTTGGCTGTCCTTTTTGCCCCAAATTAAGACGAACGGTTCCTAAATTCTTCGAGGTGTATAATGGAAAAACCCTGGTATCAGCATTATGATTATTTTGTCCCGAATACCATCCGGTATCCCAAAGTTCCGGCGCATTTTCTGCTCGATCTCGCGGCTTCCAAATACAAGGACGGCATCGCCACCGATTTCTATGGAGCGACCCTGACCTATCGGCGGCTGCGGGTCCTTGTCAATCAACTCGCTTCCAGCCTCGCGGAAATGGGAATCAAGAAAGGCGACCGCGTTGGGGTGATGCTCCCGAACTGTCCGCAGATCATCATCGCCTACTATGCAACCCTACGGATTGGCGCAATCGTTGTCAACGTGAATCCTCTCTATACCGAACGGGAATTGGAGCACCAGTTAAACGACAGTGGAACGGAAACCGTCTTCTGCATCGACATGCACGTTCAGAAAATAAGGAACGTCAAGGAGAAAACCGGTGTAAAGAACACGATTGTGACACGGGTCCTCGACTTTATGGTTCCCGATCCGCTCGAGAATGTGGCGCCATACGAAGACCTCGCGGGCGGCGAATACGGTTTTCTTGATCTATTGAAGAAGGGCGAAAGCAAGCTGCCGCCGATCGTCGATATCGACATCAATGAGCCGGCCGTTCTGCAGTACACCGGCGGCACCACCGGTCTGAGCAAGGGAGCGACCCTTTCGCACAAGAACATCGTCTCGAACACGGTCCAGGTGGGGCTGTGGGCGACGGAGTTGATGCCTCGCGACCAGCAAGTGTACCTCATCGTTATCCCGATCTTCCATTCTTACGGTATGACGTGCGGAATGAATGCCGGCATGTTCAGCGGCGCCAAGATGGTGTTGATTCCCCGGTTCGATATCGACGACCTGCTGAACGCTTTCATGACACACGACATCACCTACTTCCCCGGCGTGCCTACGTTATTCACCGCGATCTTGAACCATCCCAATGCCGCCGAGGCGGGTCTGGAGCGAGTGGCGCTGTTCAATTCCGGTTCCGCACCTCTCCCCATCGAGACCATTAACGGGATAACCGCTCTCGGGATTTCGATGACCGAAGGGTACGGCCTGAGCGAGGCCTCTCCGGTGACGCATTCGACGCCCATTCTGGGCGTCCGCAAACCGGGCAGCATCGGCATTCCTTTCCCCGACACTGACTCGAAAATCGTTGATCCCGATGATTGGCAAAAAGAACTGCCGCCCGGCGCCGAAGGCGAATTGATCATCAAGGGGCCGCAGGTGATGCTCGGCTACTGGAACAAGCCGCAGGAAAGCGAACAGCAACTGAAGGATGGCTGGCTGCTGACCGGCGACATCGCTCGCATGGATGAAGACGGCTACTTCTATATCGTGGACAGAAAAAAAGACCTCATTATAGCGGGCGGGTACAATATCTATCCGCGCGAGGTTGACGAGGTGCTGTATCAGCATCCGAAAGTGATGGAAGCGGCGGTTATCGGCGTTCCTCATGAATATCGCGGCGAGACGGTGAAGGCGTTCATCGTATTGCGTCCCGGCGAAACAGCCACCGCCGAAGAGATCACCAAATTCTGCAAGGAAAATCTGGCTCCGTACAAGGTGCCAAAAATTATCGAGTTCCGCACGGAGCTGCCAAAAACGGCGGTCGGAAAAATTCTGCGCAAAGAGCTCAGGGCGGAAGAGTTGGCGAAAGCAAAAAGGGACAAGAAATAGGCGCAGTCCCTGAATTCGCCTTTATGAAACGCGCAGCTTGCAAGGGTGTTGTGCGCGTGTTCTCTTGAAAATTAGCAGAGCCGGCGCGCTCGCTGGAAACCCAATCCGGACAGATAGCAGGCGAATGAGCGAGATCCCGAACCGACTTTCCCCCCTCTTCACGGATCTGTACGAGCTCACCATGGCGTCGAGCTATTTTCGGGAGCAGATGTTTGCGCCGGCGACGTTCAGCCTGTTCGTCCGCACTTATCCGCACAACTGGGGTTACTTTGTCGCCGCCGGACTCCATCACGCGCTTGAATACGTCGAGAATTTTCAATTTACAGCCGATGACATTCAATACCTGCGCTCGACCGGAATGTTTCCGGAAGATTTCCTTGCGTACCTGCGAGAAGTTCGATTTACCGGCCACATTCGTGCAATGAGAGAAGGCGAACTCTTCTTCGCCAACGAGCCGATCCTCGAGGTGACCGCGCCGATCATCGAAGCGCAGCTTCTGGAGACCCGCCTCATCAATATCATGCATCTGGAGTCGCTGATTTGCACGAAGGCGGCGCGATGCATGGCCGTTTCCCGCGGGAAGACGCTCGTCGATTTCTCTCTCCGAAGAACGCATGGCTCCGAGGCAGGACTTCTGGTGGCGCGCTCCAGCTACATCGCCGGCTTTGATGCGACCAGCAACGTGCTCGCCGGCAAGCTTTACGGCATTCCGATCAGCGGCACCATGGCCCACTCCTACGTCACTACCTTTGAAGACGAGATCGAGTCCTTCCGCGCCTTCGCCCGCAGCCATCCCCGCAACACGATTCTCTTGGTCGACACGTATGACACGCTTTCCGGCGTGAAGAAAGCGTGTGTCGTGGGTCGCGAGATGAAGGAACGCGGGCAGACCATGAGGGGCGTCCGGCTCGATAGCGGCGACATGGCCGATCTGAGCAAGAAAGCGCGCGAGATCCTCGATGAGGCGGGCCTTTCTGATTCAATGATCATCGCCAGCAGCGGATTCGATGAATACAAGATACGCGACGTGCTCAGGCAGGATGCCCCAATCGACGGGTTCGGCGTCGGCACAAATATGGGTGTTTCGAAGGATTCCCCGTATGTCGATATGGCCTATAAACTGGTTGAATACGATGCACGGCCCGTTCTCAAATTGAGCGAAGGCAAGGTCACGCTCCCCGCCGAAAAACAGGTATACCGTTTTCTCGACCGCGATGGACGTCTTGATGAGGACGTTATTGCGCTGCGCTCTGAAGACCCTGTCCCTGACGCAGTTCCCCTGCTGCATAAGGTGATGGAGATGGGCAAGAGAACGTTCGACGAATCCTTGGACGCCATTCGTTCCCGATGCGCGACATCCCTTGGCTCGCTCCCTCCACCTATAGCCACAATAGAAAATCCGGCCAAATACACGGTTCGCGAAAGCGAGCGGCTGCGAGAACAGATGAAGCAGGTGGCTCAGCGGCTCAAGGAGCAGGTTCTCTCCTGACTGCCGCATGATTTGGCGGCTGGTTGCCGAAATTTCCCATCAAGGACAGTATTAAATAGTGAGAAAAAACGGTCGAAATATATTCGTTGGATGCTCGGGATGGAGCTATCCGCATTGGAAAGGCGAGTTTTATCCCGCGGACCTGCCGCAGAAACGATGGTTCGAATTCTATTCCGGGACTTTCGATACGGTTGAAATCAACAACACGTTTTATCGCCTGCCTGAGGAAAAAACGTTCGAGGGGTGGGCGGCGAAAGCGAGGGAAGGGTTCGTTTACAGCGTGAAAGCGAGCCGGTATATCACGCACATCAGGAGATTAAAGGATGTCGAAGATTCGGTTTCCCTGATTCTAAAGAGAACGCGCCTTCTCAAGGAGCACCTTGGCCCGATTTTATACCAATTCCCCCCGAACTTCAGTTGCCATCTTGATCGTTTCGAGAGCCTATTGAAGCTACTTCCGCGGGATCTCATTCATGTCGTCGAATTTCGGGACCAGCGATGGATCAACGATCAAACCTTTGCGCTCCTTGAAGCATACAATGTCGGCCATTGCGTTCATGATAAGGGCGGCCTGCAGATACCGTGGCGAGCAATCGGTCCTGTCACCTATGTCAGGTTCCACGGCAGCGAACAGTCGCAGGGGAGTTATTCTGACCGGGAACTCGAGAGGTGGGCGGACTGGCTGGAATCGGAGACAAGAAAGAAGGAGCGCGATATTTACGCCTATTTTAATAATGATTTCGCCGCACACGCCGTTTTCAACGCGCAGACATTAAGAAAGAAGTTGGTGGGGAAATAGATGAAGATTCATTGCGGCGATTACAGAAGAAAAGAAAGGAGGTAACCATGTTCGGCAAGAGCATTAAATTGTTTAAACTGTTCGGGTTTACCGTCAAGGCGGACCTGAGCTGGCTCATTATCGCATTCCTGGTGACGTGGTCGCTGGCCGCCGGCCTGTTTCCATTCCGGTATAAGGGGTTCTCTGCCGGAACATATTGGACCATGGGCGTTATCGGCGCTCTCGGACTGTTCTTTTCGATCGTTTTTCATGAGATGGTGCATTCGCTGGTGGCGCGACGATTCGGGCTTCCGATGAAGGGAATAACGCTCTTTATTTTCGGGGGTGTGGCGGAAATGTCCGAAGAGCCCCAGAGCGCGAAGGCCGAGTTTTCCATGGCGATTGCAGGGCCGCTTTCAAGCATTTTCTTGGCCCTGTTCTTCTATGCGGTTTACTTTCTGGGCGTTGGCGCGAACTGGCCGATGTACGTCAACGGAATCTTCAACTATCTCGGGCTGATCAATGGGATTCTCGCCGCCTTCAATCTTGTACCCGCTTTTCCGCTCGACGGAGGGCGCGTGCTGAGGGCCGGCCTGTGGAGCTGGAAAAAGAACATCCGGTGGGCTACCCGAACGTCCGCCAAGATCGGCTCGGGCTTCGGGTTGGTGCTGATCATCCTCGGCGTGCTCAGCCTGCTGGCCGGAAACCTGATCGGCGGCATCTGGTGGTTTCTGATCGGGATGTTTCTGCGCAATGCGGCTAATATGTCCTATCAGCAGTTGATGACACGACAGGCGCTCGAAGGTGAGCCGGTCCGGCGCTTCATGCAGCCGCACCCGATCACGGTCACGCCGGAAACCTCAATCGATGACCTTGTTGAGAACTACATCTACCGGTACCACTACAAAATGTTTCCGGTGGTCGAAGACAGCACCATTGTCGGGTGCATCACCACAAAAGAGGTAAAGGAGATACCACGCGAGGAATGGGCGCGTCACCAGGTGTCCGAGTATGTTCACACCTGCTCTCCCCAGAATACCATTGGGCCCAACGAGGACTCGATGAAAGCGCTTTCAACGATGAATAGAACCGGCTCGAGCCGGTTGATCGTGGTAGAGGACGGAAAACTGATCGGTGTGATTTCGCTGAAAGACTTGATGAGGTTCCTCTCGCTCAAGATAGAGCTGAATGACGAAGGCAATCAGATCTGATCGAAAGCAGCGCCTTATGGACATCAGGACGAAAAGAGCGTATGAGGCTCCCGGCAACGACGACGGCTTTCGGGTGCTTGTCGACAGGCTGTGGCCAAGAGGATTGAAGAAGGAAAACGCGCGCATTGATCTGTGGCTGAAGGAGGCGGCTCCAAGCAGTGAATTAAGAAAATGGTTCAATCACGAACCCGCTAAATGGGACGCATTCAAGAGGCGGTACTTGAAAGAACTCGCTGCGAAAGGCGATGTTCTCGAACCGATACGGCAGGAGGCTGAAAAAGGCGCCGTCACCCTCGTCTATGGCTCGAAGGAAGAAAGATTCAATAATGCCGCAGCACTGAAGGAGTTTTTGTCCGGGAAGGGCGCTGTAGCTCGAAAACGATAATCAGAGGCCTCATTCAGGCGCTTACGCAGGTCTCACGGACTCCCCGCCCGGTCTTCGAAACAGATGAATCCTTTCATGGGGCACAGAAAATTTCAGCGGCCCGCTTTTCTTCGTCATGGCGGCGAGTACAATCCTTGCGTCGCCTTCTCTTGTATGTAACACGATAACTGATTGAGGCCCGAGCTCCTCGACGGCTCGTATCTCGCCCGTAAACTCCATTCCACCTTCTTCCAGCCGCGCATCCTCCGGCCTGAATCCCAAAGCGGCCTGTTCGGGCAATTCGCTGATCGCCCGAAATTGTGGCGGCACGGGAACGGTCTGCCCCTTTTCAAAATGTATTTTCCGATTCCGGATGCTCACCGCGAAAAAATTCATGCGCGGGCTTCCTACAAAACCGGCAACGAATTCGTTGGCCGGCCTGCCATAGATATCCATCGGCGGGCCCGCCTGCTGAATGCGGCCCTCGTTCAGAACGGCGATGACATCCGACATCGCCATTGCCTCGACCTGATCGTGCGTTACGTAGATGACGGTCGCCCTCAACTTTAAAAACAGCATCTTCAACTCGACTCGCGTCCGTTCGCGCAGGAGCGCATCGAGGTTCGACAAGGGTTCGTCCATCAGAAAGACCTCTGGTTCGCGCACCAGCGCGCGCGCCAGCGCCACGCGCTGGCGTTCTCCGCCTGAGAGCGGGCCCGGCCGCTTTTCCAAATGTTCCGTTATCCGGAGAAGCTCGGCCGTCTCTCTCACCCGCCGCTCGATTTCTCTCTGAGGGACCCTCCTCAATTTGAGAGGAGTCGCTATGTTGCGGAAGACCGACAGGTGCGGGTAAAGGGCGTAGCTCTGAAAAACCATGGCGATGTTCCGTCTCGCCGGCGACAACTCCGTCACGTCGCGTCCCGCGATGCGAACCGTCCCTCGATCCGGAACTTCCAGGCCGGCTATTATTTTGAGCAGCGTGGACTTGCCGCAGCCGCTTGGCCCGAGAAGCGTGAAGAAGGTATGATCGGGAACTTGAAACGAGATCTCCTCAAGCACCCGCTTCTGTTTCCCGAACGATTTTGAAATATTTTCTATCTCGACAAACGCCATGGGAAATCCTGAAGCACCTATTCCTTTACCGCTCCAGCGGTCAAACCGGAGACGATTTTTCTCTGGAAGATCAAAACGGCGGCGATGACCGGCAGGCTTGTGATGACGACCGCCGCCGCTATCTGTCCCCACGGGATCTCGTAAATGCTTGCTCCCGAGAGCATCGAGATGCCCACCGTCGCCACGCGGAGTTCATCCCGACTGATCAATTGCAAAGCGAACAGGAACTCGTTCCATGAGAAAATAAACGCCAGCAGTCCGGCTGTCACGGCCACCGGCGCCGCCAGCGGGAGAACAATCCGCACAAAGGCTCCTATATGCGAGTAGCCATCCACACGGGCCGCATGAATCAGGTCGCGCGGGAAGCGCTCGAAGAAATTTTCCAGAACCCAAAAAACGATGCTGATGTGAAACGCGCCGTGCACGAGGATCAGGCCGGCGTAGGTGTTGGTTAGACGCAGCGAACTGAAGAAAATGTAAATGGGGACGAGAAAGAGGATAGGCGGTAAAATTCCCGGCAGCAGGAACAGCAGCATCAGCGTCACTCGCCACTTGGCCTTCGTCTGCGCAACCGAGTAGGCGGCCAGCGCGCCGGCGGCCAACGCCAGAACGGTGGAAACCGACGCAACCATCACGCTGTTGAGGATGTAGCGCCCGAAGGGACGCCGCTCGAATATTCCCTCGTAATTTTCGATGTTCGGCTGCCGCGGCAGGATTGTCTGCGGAAGCTGCATTACTTCGTGCTGAGGTTTCAGCGACGTTGATACCTCCCAGATGAAGGGAGCGAGCGAAAAGGCGACGAGGACCGTAACGAGCACATACGCAGGAAATCGCATTCCTTTTCGCATCAGAACCTCCTCATCGAGAGGAATGAGACAGTGGCCGCAATCAACAGTACAATCGCGAACATAGTCACCGATAATGCGGCCCCGTAGCCGATGTTCAGAAAGGCGAACGTCTCCTTGGTAATGTAGAGCGACACCATCTCGGTGCTGCTGCTCGGGCCGCCGCCCGTCAGCACCCACACCAGATCGAAGATGCCGAGGGTATGAACCAGCCGGAACAGAAGCGCGGTGAGGATGTACGGCGCCAGCATCGGCAGAGTCACGAGAAAAAACCGACGAATTACTCCGGCGCCATCGACCGCGGCGGCCTCATAAAGGTCGCGCGGAATGACCGTCAGCCCGGCCAAAAGGATGATACCGACAAAAGGAGCAGTCTTCCACACATCTGCAAAGACGAGCGTCCCGAACGCCCATCGCGGGTCGGCAAGAAAGGGTATGGTTGTCTCGATTATGTCGAGTCGCGTCAACAGGTCATTGACGATCCCATACTCTTCATAGAAAATCCAGCGCCAGGCGAATCCCATGACTGCGGGCGGAAGCACCCAGGGTATCAGCAGAGCGGCACGAAAAAAACTGCGCCCGCGCAATTCTGCCGCGAGCAAAATCGCTATGACGAATCCGAGAACAAATTCAATCGATACGGAAATGCCCGCAAAGAGGAACGTGCGCAGGAGGCTTCTGAAAAACAGATTGTCCGACAGCAAATGCGAATAGTGATTGAAGGAAAGTCCGCTCCTGCTGAAAATGGAGGCGCGCACCGCCAGAACCGCGGGATACAGGAATACGAATGCGCACATCAGAAGCGCCGGAAGCACGATCGTGAACAGGAAGGGGAAATCAGGGTGCATTTTCCTGAGGCGGGCGGTAATCATTCGGGACGGCTATTCCTCCTTTGCGGCCGGCTGCGCTGCGCTCCCGCAAAAGCGCGTTCTCCGGCCGCTAATTGCCCGGGCCCCGCCGCAAGATGGCGTCGATCTCGGCAGTTGCGTCGCTGGCTGCCTGTTCCGGCGTCTCCATCCTCGTCAGAACCGCGCTTACATGTCGCTGAATCGCGTCGCTGATTTCTGCATACTGCGGCTTGACCGGTCTCGGTTCGGCATGCAGCAGCACCCGGTACAGTTGCGGATAATGCGGGTTGAGCGCCGAGAGTTCGGCGTCCTTATACAAGGGCTTCAATGAGGGCGCACCCCCCTGTTTGAGGGCAAAGATCTTGAGTGCATCGGTACTGGAGGCAAACGAGGCGAATTTCCAGGCCTCATCCTTGTGTCGTGAAAATTTTGAGATGCCGAATCCCCATCCTCCCAATGTTGCCGATGAGGACTCCTCGGATGAATGAACCATAGGGATTATGCCCACTTTCCCTTTAACCGCGGAGCCTTCCTCCTGGCACACTTTCCATGCATACGGCCAGTTTCGCATAAACACGCTCCTGCCCGATATAAAGGCTGCCAGCGTCTCGTTTTCCTCATACGTTCGTATCGCCTCCGGCACGATGCGATGCTTGAAAACAACATCATGAATCCAGGTGAAGGCCGAAATGGATTCAGGGCCGTCAAGCAGGCAGTCGTTTTCCGGCCCGATGACGTCGCCGCCGAACCCGCGCAAAATCTCCAGAAACACGCACGTCAGCCCCTCATACTGTTTTCCCATGAAGATCAATCCCCACAGGTCCGGCGGATCCTGCAACTTCTTGGAGGCCGAGACCAGTTCGTCGAACGTTTCAGGAGGACTGATATTCTCGCGCTCCAGGAGGTCTTTTCGGTAGTACAGCATGCCGCCGTCGGAACGGATGGGGACCCGCCAGATGCTTCCGTTATAAACGGATGCCTGGATATCGCCGGGGAGGTAGTTTTCGCGCATTCGCGGCGAAAATCTTTCATCGAGCGGGACCAGCCATCCCGCCTCCGCAAATTTCGCGACCCAGATAACGTCAAGGTAGATGAGGTCGTAAGTCGAATCCCCCGCCAGCAGGGCGGCCGCATATTGGCTGCGCCGGGTGTCCGTCGAGGCCGGCCCTTCAATCAGATTGACGCGGATTCCCGGATTCGCCGCCTCGAAACGCTCAATGACTTCGGCCCATGCGCCGCTCTTGTCTTCGGCATCGAGGAAACTGATTGTGACGGTTTCGGTTTCCTGTTTCGAACAGCCGGCAGATAGAGGCAAGGCTATTAGTATGAGGATGGCGGGCAAGAGCAGTTTATTCATCTGTTCCCTTCGGGCTTGTGAAGGATATTGTGCGGTAAATGGACATTGATCGTCCTGCTCTCTCTACAGATTAACAATCGAGATTGAACTATGTCAAGGTTGAAACAGCTTTTCCAATCGATTATGGGGAAGATCGCATCAAAAATTCAGAAATCGAGAGCAGCTTTGAATCAGGAACAAGCCTTTGCTATAATATGTCAACCCTTGATAACCTGTTAGCCGAAAGAACAAGAAGTGGCTGAACCTCCCATCGTTCCTGATGGCGAAGGGGGTAAATATGGACTGGAGAGAGGAGATACAGAAGTTCATCGTACGCAGAGACACCGGCGACGGAGGACGTTCATTTGTGGACGTCAAGGGGATGATGGGACGGCCGGAGCTGCTTTATGATGTCATTGGAGAAATCGGCGACCTAATCCTGCGCAACCACCCCAGCATCAAGGCCGTCGGCTCGCATGGCGTCGGCGGAAGTTTTCTTATTGGCCCGGCTATCCTTTACGTGTACGCCCACTGGTACAATATCAATGGTTTCTTTGTCCGGCTGGATTCGCGCGAAAACAGCGATCACCAGCCGATCGAGGGTCGTCTCGAGCGAGGGTGGCGCGTGGTCATTGTCGATGATATTATCGAAACTGGAGGCGCGTGCATGAAAGCATGCAACATCCTCCGGGCGCACGGCTGCGAGGTTGACGGCATCATAGTCGTCGTCGACTTGAGCCGTGGCGAGAACGAATGCTGTCATTCGGGCCTGAAAGTGGAATCGCTGCTCACGCTCTAGAGCAGGAATTCAAGTTCCGGTCGTAAATGTTCTCCGCCGCTTTTCTTGTTAGAACCGCTTTTCCTCATGCGTGGACTGCTCTGCCAGCGTCGATAGAAGCAAAACAGAAAGTCATTGACAAAGGAGATGTCCAGGCGCTGAAGACCATCGACGGCTTCGGCGGAAGATTGCAACTGAGAAATATTCCACGACGCGCTGGATGAGCTCTTTAAAGGGGGCATAGCACGTCGGCGACTGAGGGCTGGCTCTTAAAAAACGGGATCACCCGCAGAAACCTTGCAAGAAAAGAAATCATCTCGAGAAGGCGGGATTCACTTCAGAAACTGGTACACGCCGCCCTTGGTGCTGATGATAAGCTGGTCGTTGGCCGTGACCGATTGTTCGATGGTCTCGAGCGACTGGAGAAACTGATAGAATTCCGCGTGGGATGAGTAGGCGTTGGCGTAAATGGCGGCGGCCTTGGCGTCGCCTCTTCCCTTGGTCGTTTCCGCTTCTTTGTACGCTTCAGCCAGCGTTATGATGATATCGCGGTCGGTCTCGGCGCGGATTTTGGAGGCCTCCTCCTCGCCCTCGGACCGATACTGTTTCGAGATGCGGGAGCGCTCGGCCTTCATCCGGTTGAAGACGGCTTCGAGGTTTTCCTTCGGGAGATCTGCCCGTTTGATGCGGACATCGAGAATCTCGATCCCCAGTTCTTTCATCTGCTCGTTCGCCTTCGCGGTGACCGCGTTCATGATTGTCTCGCGGCCGGTCTCAATCTTTTCTCTGAGGGCGGGCACGTTGTTGTCGGTGCGCACGATCTCGATCAAGTTGCTCTTGGCGAGTTCTTCGCGGAGGATCGAATAGATAATGTCTTCGAGCCGTGACCGCGCATCGTTCTCGGTGCGCACCGCCTGAACGAAGTACAGCGGATTGTCGATGCGCCAGCGCGCGAAGTTGTCGACCAGCAGGTGTTTTTTATCCTTGGTAACAATATCGGTGGGTTCGGAATCGTATTCGAGTATGCGATCCTCCAGGAGGATCACCTGCTGGAGGAACGGGATTTTCAGGTGCAGGCCGGCGCCCTGCTTGACAGCGATGCTGCTTCGCGAGTCCTGCTCGTACTCCCGAATCGCCCTCTCCAATTCCGCGCGCTGCTCCGCCGGGAGCGATCCCAGAATAATGGCGACCGGCTCGCCGAGCTGGGTGACAACCGCCTGCTTCGTCTCGTCGACGATGAAGAACGAGTTTCCGAGCAGTACCACAAGAATCAGCACAACCGCCGCGGCTGCAATCCATGCCCTGCTCATTTCGTTCCTCCGGTTGCCGGATTCAACTGATTCAGGTTGATGATGCTTGCCTCGTCATCCACGACCACCTTCTTGACGCGGGGAAGCACCGACTTCATGGTCTCCAGGTAAAGCCGTTCCTTGGTGACGGCGGGCGCTTTCTTGTACTCTTCTGCCAGTGAGAGGAAGCGCGCCGCATCGCCCTCGGCCTTCGCCACGCGCTCGCGCTCGTAGCCTTCGGCCTCCCTCAAGATCTGCGCCGCTTTCCCACGCGCCTGCGGAATCTTCTCATTCTGATATCCGCGGGCGTTGTTAATGATGCCGTCGCGATCCTCTTTCGCGGTGGCGACATCTTTGAAAGCGGCGGCCACCTGCGCCGGCGGCTGCACGTCCTGGAGCTGGACCGCGGTGATTGTGACGCCGAGGCCGAACTGGTCGGCCATTGCCTGAATTTTCTCAAGTATTTCGAGTTGGATATCGGTTTTGCCGGTCGTCAGCGTGTCGTCGATCGGGCGGTTGCCTACCACCTGTCGCTCGGCCGCCTCGGCCAGATCGTGGAGCGTCGCCTCCTGGTCCTTCACATTGAAAAGATATGCGACGGCGTCCTTGATTTTGTACTGCACGATCAGGCTGCTGTTGACCACGTTCTCGTCGCCGGTAAGCATCTGCGCTTCCTTTAACATCGCGGGATCGTTGGTGGCGTCGTGATATTGGGCCGGCGGACCCTGATGGATCGTGCGGAAACCGATCTCGATCCTTTTTATTTCCTTCACTTTCGGAAGCTTGACCGTCTGAATCGGCCAGGGAAACTTGAAATGGAAGCCAGGCGAAGTCGAGGAGGTATATTTCCCGAAGGTTTGAATGATGCCTTCCTCGTCCGGCCCGACGATGTAAAAGGGCCCGCCGAAGATAAGCCAGATGACGAGCAGAACCGCGAGCGCGCCGGCAACGATTTTCGGAGGGGAGATGTGGATGGTCAGTTCGCGGCGAAAGTCGTCCATGTCGAACGCTTCGCCTCTATGTGGTCGCCGGGTGCCCATTGCACGTTATTGTAACATACATCTGAAAATGCTTCAAGGCTGCCACCTGAGCCCACAGCAGCATGTTTATTCGCACTTATGACGCTATTGGGTGAACTATCCCCCTCACCTGAGTCCTCTCCCTTAGGGATAGGATAGAACAACTCATTTTCGCTCTGCTGAACGACGAGTTCATCTTCGGCATCTTGGTTTTCAAAGCCCTCTCCTTAAGGGCGAGGGCTGGGGTGAGGGGATTTTGGCTGCAGTTGCGCGGAAAAACCTGCCCCTACTCCTGATTTGATTTCTTGATCTTTTCCCAGGTATCTCTCAATCCAACGCTTCGGTTGAAAATGAGCTTTTCATTCGTCGAGTCGGGGTCCACCGAAAAGTAGCCCTTGCGCTCGAACTGGAAGAATTCGAAGGGTTTTGCGTCTTTGAGCGACGGCTCGAGCTTGACGCCATTCTTTACAATCTTCGAATTCGGATTCAGGTTGTTCCTCCACTCTTTATCTTCCCCGCCTTCAAAAGGATCCTCTGTGGAGAACAGGTGATCGTAAAGCCGGGCCTGGCCGTCCACGGCGTGCGGCGCGCTTACCCAGTGGAGCGTGGCCTTGACCTTGCGGCCATCGGGAGAATCGCCGCCTTTGGTGGCAGGGTCGTATGTGCAGCGAAGCTCGATGACCTCGCCGGAGTCGTTCTTGATCACTTCGTCGCACTTGATGAAGTAGGCGTAGCGCAGCCTGACTTCGCGGCCGGGAGCGAGCCGGAAGAACTTCTTTGGCGGGTCTTCCATGAAGTCTTCGCGCTCGACGTAGATCTCTCTTGAGAACGGAATCCGGCGGGCGCCCATGGAGTCGTCCTCGGGATTATTGATTGCGTCGAGCATTTCGCCAGCGCCCTCCGGGTAGTTGGTGATGACCACCTTGAGCGGGTCGAGCACGGCCATTCTTCTTGGAGCGCGCCGGTTGAGGTCCACCCGCAGGCAGTGTTCGAGCAAGGCGATGTCGACCGTTGAGTTGGATTTGGACACTCCGACCTTGGCGACCATATCGCGGATCGCTTCGGGAGTGTAGCCGCGGCGGCGGTATCCCGACAGAGTCGGCATTCGGGGGTCGTCCCAGCCGTCGACGATTCCCTCGTTGACCAGGAGCAACAGCCTCCGCTTGCTCAGCATGGTATACGTAAAGTTGAGCTTGGCGAACTCTATCTGCTGGGGATGGTGGATGCCGAGCTGATCGATGAACCAATCGTAGAGCGGGCGGTGGTCCTCAAACTCGAGCGTACAGATCGAGTGGGTAATGCCCTCAATGGAGTCGGACTGGCCATGAGCCCAGTCGTATGAGGGATAGATCACCCACTTATCGCCGGTGCGGTGGTGCGGCGCCTTGAGGATTCGGTACATCACAGGGTCGCGCATGTTGATGTTCGGCGACGCCATATCGATCTTGGCGCGAACCACTTTGGCGCCCTCTTCGAACTCGCCCCGTCTCATTCGCTCGAACAGATCGAGGTTCTCCTCGACCGACCGATTCCGGTACGGGCTTTCCTTGCCGGGCTGGGTCAGGGTGCCGCGATACTCGCGGATTTCGTCGGCGCTCAAATCGTCCACGTAGGCTTTGCCGTCCTCGATCAGCTTGATTGCCCACTGGTGGAGCTGGTCGAAGTAGTCCGAGGCATAATAGAGGTGCTCGCCCCAGTCGAAGCCAAGCCAGCGAACGTCCTTCTTGATCGCCTCGAAATATTCCTCTTCCTCCTTCAATGGATTCGTGTCGTCGAAGCGAAGGTGATAGCGACCGCCGTACTCGATGGCGAGCCCGAAATTCAGGCAGATGCTCTTTGCGTGACCGATATGCAGGTAGCCGTTCGGCTCGGGCGGAAACCGCGTCACAACCTTGCCGCCATACTTGCCGGTTTCATTGTCCTTGTTGATGATGGCCCGGATGAAATCAATACCGGCGCCGTTTCTTTCTTCATTCATTTGTTATCCTTTCACAAGTCCACTCTCATTATACTATCTAACTCAGTTGCCTCGCAAAGGCATCTGCCGCCGGATCTAAAATCTTGCCTCGCGTAAAGCCGCGAAGCGTGTGAGCCACGCCCGCAAAGGAGCATCCACAAAGCTCAAGAATATGAACAGACATTCTTTCTGTCCCAATGGTGGCTGAGCGTAGCGAAGTCCCGCGCCTCGCGGGATCATCCTGAGGGGGTCAGTCAAGTTGAACACAGTGAAATCAGCGTCTCGCGTGAAAGCTCTGTTCATTTCTGTAACCGCGAATGAACGCCAATAGACGCGAATGGAAGAGATTTCACCACGGGGGATCCGGGAGCAGGGGGAGAAGAGAGAGATTCTCCACTAGTACACGAAGGAAACGGCCCGAACTTTTGCCCGCAGACTTCTTGGTCCTGCTTTGAGAGCCTCAGCGACGAGAAGAATTCGTAGGCATCCTCAATCGAGAGCGACGTGCTCTCGACGATATTCATGCCGCGCTTTTCTTTAGCTTCCGAGCCGTTCGCCTCGGCATCTCCGCCGAGGAACACATGAAGCGCCTCTGCGCGCAGGCGTGCGCCGTTGCAGGACTCGCACTGCTCGTCGCCGAAGTAATGCTTGGTGCCGAGGCCGTTGCAGGACGGGCAGGCGCCGTAGGGCGAATTGAACGAGAAGAGGCGCGGTTCTACCTCAGGGAAGGAGAAGCCGTCGTAGGGGCACATGAACTTCGCGGAGATGAGGCGCTCTTGCCCATGGCTGTCCTCGAGCTTGAG
>QZKU01000141.1 GCA_003598085.1 Candidatus Abyssobacteria bacterium SURF_5 | reverse complement strand
TTAGTGTTCGCAACTTGACTACCCATGAAAAGAAGTTCTTACTTAAAGAAGCTGCTCTTAAAATGATAACCGTCGGACAGTCTCTCTGTCCCCATATTTCTCGCATGCCTTCCGACGGTATTCCCGCCTTAATCGCATGGCTCAAGTTGATTATAATATGAGATGGATAAATGATACTATCCGGGGGTCGGTTTAATGTCGGAATTTGAAGTGTCCGCGCCGAAGTACCGCGATCGGGTGGAGGCGGGCGCAATACTGGCGCAGAGACTGGCGCAATACCGCGACGAGCACCCGCTTGTGCTTTCAATCCCGAATGGCGGCGTGCCGGTGGGAGCGGTTATCGCCGAGAGGCTGAACGCGAGGCTGTACCTGGTGATTGCCCGCAAACTGCAGATACCGGATAATCCGGAGGCCGGCTTCGGCGCGATCACGACGGACGGCAACCTGATTCTCAATCACGCGCTCATGCTTCATCTCGGGCTGAGGGAGCCGCAGGTCCAGCGGCAAAAAGAGAGGGCCCTTGCTGAAGCTCGGTTGAAGCGGGAGCTGTTCGGCGCACGGGCCGACCTCCCGCCGATGACCGGCCGCATTGCAGTTCTCGTGGATGACGGCCTGGCATCGGGATACACGATGGAGGCGGCCGTCGAGTCCGTGAAGGCTCACCACGCGCAGCGAATCATAATAGCCGTGCCAACGTCATCATCCTCGGCATACCGGCGCCTGCACCCGAAGGTCGACAGGATTTTCTGTCCCGACCTCAGCCGGCTTCCGTTTTTTGCCGTGGCAAACGCGTACGAGAAATGGTACGACGTCGGCGAAGACGAAGTGAAGCGGATATTGGAGGAACTCGAGAAGAAAGGGCTGTAGGCGGACCATGAACCTATTCTCGAGGGTGATGGGCAGAAAAGAGCGATTCGCGTCTGACGCAATCATCAGGCTCTGTTCGCGAGCTCGGCCTGATCGATTTGATAAAGCCGGCGAGGACATGTCGACTCATAAAGATGGACTTAATAACCCCCGCCGGCATTTGTCGAGCGCTCCCGAATGAAGCTCTGGTGCAGCGGGACACCGCGACACTCCCCACGCTTTCCTTTTCGGGTGCCCGCGTGCCAGATCACTGACGATCACGCGCAAACTTGCTCTTTAACTGAGTAGTGCGGCTCGACCGTGGGCCAATTCAGAGTTGCAGCCTGAGAATGCTTGTTCTCTCTCCTCTCTTTCATCCGCAAACTCCTGGCGGAGAGAATCGCGTTGCGACAGGCCGTGCAGAGGAGCACCTGCTCAACCTCGGGAGTCTCGCCTTCACCGGGGAACTCTTTTTCCGCGGGGGCGCGCTTTATGGTCACGAGGAAAAACTCCTTCGGTATGGCTGTAGTGGTCGAAAATTCGAACTTCCCGCACCAGTCACAAGTTATCTTGTTGATTGGCTCGATCATGTGGATTCCTCCTTTTGCGTTACCTGAGCAAGAGCGCGTGTATGCGTGTTCCCGTTTCCTATGAAAACACGCGCTTCTTGCATGATCCCGACTTCTTTATGACAAAAACCTCATTCCCGCCCTGAAATCGTCGGCTTCAGCCGTTGTCCAGATGACTTCAGCGAATACAGGGAGCGTAATCCCCTTCTTGAAGGGGATTGAAAGCTTCACAATCTCTCCTTCTCTCGGCTGAAACCCGATAATTATTCCGAGGCCGCCTTGACTGATGTCTCGACAATGTGCGTGGTGTGGGGTCACCCGGGGCATCTTTGAACCCGGGATCATCGCCTCGAAGTCGATTTCCTCTTTGTAGCGCCGGCGCGCGCTTCTACGTTTTTCCGTTGCCATGGGGTCCTCTCTCTCTCTGATGGTGATAGGATACCTGCCTCCGCTCATGAAAGCAATCCCACGAAAGTAGGATTTTTCAAGTATCGAACAGGGTTTTTGCTCAAAATATGGTATAATTGCGCGATGGATGATATGGCGGAAATAATCAAGAGACGCTCGGTGCCCGCCGTCCTTTTCTTCAATCTGGAAATCGAGCTAACCTTCTGCAATAAAGAGGCTTCAGAGATCATTCATTCCCTCCCCGATCTGTATGAAACGATCCGCAACGTCGCGCTTGAGGTAAAAAATGCCGCTCATGGGTCACCCTCCCGCGCTCCAGCCGCACAGCAAACCGCAATCTACCGGGGCCGCCATTCTGCTCTCTTCGCAATTCGCGCGTTCCTGGTAGGAGCCGCAACAGATCAGGAACCCGGCCATATCATGGCGCTCGTCGAGAATATCATAGAAAAGCATTCGGTCGATATGGAAAAAGCAAGAACGAGATTCCGTCTGACAAAACGGGAGCTCGAGGTGCTCCACCTGATCTCCGATGGGCTCAGCAACAGCCAGATCGCAAAGAAGCTGTTTATTAGCGAGCAGACTGCCAAGGATCACGCCCGCAACATCATGAGGAAAGTGGGCGTAAACTCGCGCGCGGCCCTCATTTCAGCGCTTCAAATCTGATCTCGCCGCCGCCCCTCATCCATCCTGTCCACTTTGCGCGTCCTATTCTTCCGCCTGCTGAAAGGGACTGCATCAAACTCTTGCAACCTTCTTTAAAGCTCAAAATTCGACAGGTGCGAATTTATTCGCGCAACTTTCCCCCCGGCAATACTAACACTGCATCTTGATTTCGGTTGGTGCGAATTCATCCGCACGACCGCCCCTTGTTATCGGGTAGGTGCGAATTTATTTGCACACCGCGCCTCCAAATCGCTAGGTACGAATTTATTCGCACACTTCGCCTGGGAATACAGAGCACAATACTGCACTGGGAGCCCAAGCAACCCGAAACGCTCCCATATGCTTTAAACATCGTCGCGATCGATTTCTTGAAAAAATTCGTTGCAAAGTATTTGCAACCGCCTGAAGCGATGTTATAGTGTCTACCATCGTGAAAAAAGGCGCACGCGCTCTCACAGGAGAAGATGCCTTCGCAGCGCTCGTCAACGGCTAAAGCAACAGGAGGGATTTGAAATGATCGAGCCGATCAACAAGATTACCTGTGACTGGTGCGGGAAGTTCGAGCTTACGGCCGCCTGCACGGTTCCCAAGGAGTTCTTTCTCCTCAACCTCAAGAATGCTCCCACGGAAAAAGAAGTGCTTTTCGGAATTGGAGTTCAAGACGTCGAGAAAGTGCTCATCTGCACGGCGTGCCGAAATGCCATCGAGTCCGTCAAAAACCTCCGCATGAAGGAAAGACGAGAAAACAAGTGCTCACAGCTATCAACGGTCAACTGGCCCCCCGTCGAGCCGCCTTTTTCTCTGAAAGACAGGATCTGCGCGTGACCATCAGATGCCGCATTCCGGCGGCAAGATGATGGAAGAAAACCTCCTCATGCCGGCCGTGCCTGCATTCTTTTTCCACGCATTCGCGCGGGCTCGGATTTCTCAGCCCCTTCTTTCATTCTTTTTCCGTTACGATTGTATCGCTCAATCCTTAACCAGCAGTCGTTCATTTCTTTTTTCGCAGCAGCGGATTGCTCCATGCGGTCTTGCCAAAGGAATCCTCGATCTCCAGGCGCGCGTAGCCCCACTCCTCGGGAATCCGGAAATGGGCGCTTGTCATGGGCTCTTTGCCGAGTGTGTTTCTCCATTTGGC
The DNA here is from genome assembly GCA_003598085.1 of Candidatus Abyssobacteria bacterium SURF_5. Taxonomy (NCBI): domain Bacteria; kingdom Pseudomonadati; phylum Candidatus Hydrogenedentota; class Candidatus Abyssobacteria; species Candidatus Abyssobacteria bacterium SURF_5. The sequence continues at coordinate 15,236 of QZKU01000141.1, read as the reverse complement.
GTTCTCGCGCGGACCGATCAGCCGGACGTGCACCACAGGCGAGGTCTCGATCACGACGCGGTTTCGCTTTTCAATCATTATCGACGTAAAGGCGGGGCCGGTGGAACTGTAGAAATTCCCCTTCCTGATCGCCGCCATGATTGCATCCTCCGTCGGCTCCGGCGCGTTCACCATGATCCATGCGCCCGGTTCGGCCGGTATATCCTTGAAAAAGTGAGCGTCGTCGACGGCAAACCCAAGTAAATCAGGGTCGTGCCGCTCAAGAACCAGGTCCCAATGAAAAGCTCCCATCCCCTTGCCTTGCCCGATCTGCGACAGGTAGTTGCACACCTCGATCCCATGAAATTTGTGGTGCAGGCCTTCCGTTACCAGATTGCTCGACCAATGAGGATGCGCCCAAATCAGGAAGCTGCCTTGCGTGCGCACTCTCTCGAGCGCCTCCATCAGGCCCATGTCCGGCCGCACTCCGGCCACATTGCCGAGGCACACAACGTGGAACAGCATGCCTCGTTCATCTTCGCCGTGAAGCTCGACCCCATCGAGAACGAGGAGCGGCCATCGCTCGTCATGCTCCTCGGCCACAAACGGAACCATATGATCCGTGATGCAGATGAAATCATAACCTCTATCCGCGTAGAACGAGGCGCCCTCGCGGAGCGTCAACCCGCCATCCGAACGAGTTGTGTGCATGTGCACATTGCCCTTAAACCACTTGCCCGAACAATCATACCGGTATCCCATTCAAGACCCCCTCGAGATCAAAACATTCACTCGATCTGTTGCTCATCGGCGGATTTCATGCTTGCAGCATTCTCCGCCTTTTTGTGACAAAAAGCAAATCAACAAAGCTCTCATCGTCGCCGTAATCCAAAATCCGTTTTTGTCAGCCGCAATTTATGCCGTAGGGGCGACCCGGTGGGTCGCCCGCATATCGATTCATTGAGGCCGATCGCTGTCTACGTCTCTCCTGAAAAACCTTTCTTACGTAGCGCAGGCGTCCTGCCTGCATGCTTTAGCCGAAATTTCCACCGTAGGGGCGACCCGGTCGGTCGCCCGTCACTCTTGACGAAACCGCCGAAAATATGCTTCAATTTTGAACTAATTAAAAACTGTAACATTAAACCCGCCACAAGGAGGACATCGTGAAGGTCGATGATAATGTGTGGAATTTCTTCCAGAAGCACCTCGGCTACACCGACGACGAAATGAAACTCTTCAGAGGGAATCCGAGAAACGAGGAAATCCTCAGCAAAACGGCCGCCGCGGCAGACAAGACCATTGTGGTGGAAGTCGTCGATTCGCACGGGTGCAACAGCCACCACAAGGTCGGCGACAAGTTCTACTTCGATACGGGCGGCAACCTCCTGACAAAACTGTGCCCCAAGAGGGTCTGCATGTACGCGCTGTCAGGGCTGGAGAGAATAGTTTTCGGAGCGAATGAGTTAATCTATGCCGGCATCGATCCCAACAAAATGGTCTTCAAGAGATGCGGCTGCACCGATGTCGGCCTCCAGTGCGGCGGCTGGGGCCGCATCGTGATGGAGGCCCGCGTCGAAGACCGCAAGTAGGCTGGGTGATCGTGTCCAGAATGAAGATGCTGTGTATCCGCTGATCGTGCAGATTTTCGCAGATTATTGGAACCGCCGATGAACGCGGAGTGCGCCGATAATACGACACCGCCGTCCCTCCCTTGCCGGGCGAGACAATGGGGATCTCTCTCGTCCCTCTGTTTAACAGCCCTCCGTACTTTTCTTCCCAAAATTCAGTTCGCCTAACTTCTGCAAGAGTTCGCCGGGTTCTGGTATACTTCTACCTGCTGCCGGCCGGCAGCGCCCGCATTTGATTTTCCTTTTCATGTTTTAAAGTGAGGCATCGTGAGGGAGGAAATGAGGATGGAAAAAGTGTTCATACTCAGCGGAGTTCGAACTCCAATAGGAAGATATGGAGGCACATTGCGCGACGTGCCCGCCTACAAACTGTCGGCGCTCACGCTGAATGAAGCGGTCAAGAGGGCAGGCATCGAGCCGGAACAGGTGCAGGATGTCATCATGGGACAGTCCTATCAGAACGGCGAATGCTCGAACGGAGCGCGCATGGCGCTGCTCGAAGCGGGTTGGCCAGACCACGTCACCGGCGTCACGATAGACCGCCGCTGCTGCTCCGGTCTCGAGGCCGTCGCTTGGGCCGCCATGAAAATCCAGAGCGGCAATGCCGAAATCGTTGTCGCCGGCGGCATGGAGAACATGAGCCAGGCGGAGATGTATGTCCCCGGCGAGATTAAGTGGGGGATCGGAGGAAAGACCGACGCGAAATTCGGATTCATGCCGAAAGGACACGGTGCGATGTCCATGTGGGGCATTCCATTTTTCGACCGCATCCAGCGCGGCCGCGTCATGTCTCAGCCCATCGAACGGTACGGCGAACTGAATTCCATGATGACCTGGGCCGAAGAGGCTGCGAAACGCGAAAACATCTCGCGCGAGCAGGCGGACGCGTGGGCGCTTCGCAGCCACCAAAACGCAATCGCCGCGCTCGATGATGGGAGGCTTACAGAGGAGATTGTGGCCGTCTCCCTTTCCCGGAGAAAGGGCGAGCCGCAGATGTTCGAGGTCGATGAGACGCCAAGGCGGGATACCCAGCTCGAAAAATTGGCCAGGCTGCCGGCCATCTATCCTGGCGGCGTCTGCACCGCAGGCAATTCCTCGAGCGAAAACGACGGCGCGGCCGCGGTCGTACTGATGTCCGAGAGCAAACTGAAGCAACTCGGCCTCCCACCGATGGCTCGCTTCGTCGCGTCGGCCGTCGCCGGCGCCGACCCCACGCTCACGTATCCCGCGGTCCCCGAAGCCGCCAATAGAGCACTCCAGAGAGCCGGCCTCAAGATCGACCAGATCGACCTCCTGGAAATACAGGAAGCCTTTGCCGTTCAGACGCTGGCCGATGCGAAATTGATGGGGATCGGGCCCGAGGACTACGACAAGAAGATAAACGTCAACGGATCGGGAATATCGCTCGGCCATCCCGTCGGCGCCACCGGCGCAATGCGGCTCATCACACTGCTGCACGAGATGAAGAGGCGCGGCTCCCGGTATGGGATGGTGGCCATTTGCGGAGGCGGCGGGCACGGCATCGCCGGCGTTGTGGAATCGGCCTGAAGATTCGTAAGCAGCAGCCGGTTCTTCTAATCCGCATCGGCGCGCGGTGACGTCCGTATGAGTGCGGATTCCCGGTTCGCGGAGAAGATGCGAAGCTGTGCGCCAAGGGAAATGAATACCAGGACAGCTCCCAAAATGTATGGCGCCCTCAGCGTACTAAAAATCTCGGTTACGCCTCCACCCAAAAGAGGACCGAGAACGGCGCCCATTCCAAGCACCATTTCATGCCGTCCGCTCCCTGCCCCTTTTTCCAAACTCCCGACCACGCTGTAATAGAGGCTGTACGAGTACGCAATCCCGAAGCCTACCCCAAGACCGCAGAATACAATACTTAACGTCACCGCCGAAGTCGAACCGGTCATCGCGAGCAGGAAAACGATAATCAGGATTTGCGCAAAAATCAGAGGGCGGGGCGAATTGCGCCAGAGCCGCGATACGCCCATCAGGTAAAAGGTCGCGGTCAATGAGAATCCGAGCGCGAAAATCAGGAGTCCAATCACCCACGGCTGCATCCCGAGCACGTCAACTCCGAGTTTTGGAAACAGCATCCTGATTTCCGACATTACGAACCAACTGGTAAAGTTGGCCATCCAGATGGCGTATAGGAGTGATTTGCCATTTGTTGGCCCAGCGATTGGCTCGGCCGTTGACTGATCTATTTGAATCGAATCCAGTTTGGTGGCCGAAATAAGAGGAGATGCCGCGGTGACGTTCTTGTTTTGATACGCGATATACGCCACGAGACAGACTCCGGCGGCGGCCAATAATAAGGCGAGTGCGCTGCTCCTGGTATACAAAATGCCCCCCATGAGCGGCCCCAGGCAGGCGCCCGCGCTCCAGCTCACATTGAATCCTCCGAGACCTTTTCCCACCTCCTCGCTGCTGGCACCATCCGAAAGCCACGCCTCGAGCACCGGCCAGAAAAAAGCCGTGCTGCATCCGAGTGAAACGTTGAGGAAAATGAGGTGGACAGGAGTCGAACTCAAGGGCATGAAAGCCAGCACGACTGCTGTCAGGAGTGTTCCACAGATGATGACACGCTTGCGCCCGAACCGGTCGGAGAGCGTCCCCGCAAAGACAACGGTGGCCGCGTACGTGGCAGAGCCGAACGCGCCGATGACGCCGAGCTCAAGGCTCGATGCGCGAAGCTCCGTCGCCAGCAGGGGAATAGAGAGCATCCCGATGGAAGTGAAAAGCTGCATCAGGAATGCGATGGAATAGTGAATCGTGCGGTTTGGCAGGTTTTCTTCTTTTTAGCCGACTTGAACGGCAGGCTGAGGTCAGAATTAATCGGAACCCTTGGGAGCAGACACCATTCTCCAGAATTCAACAAGACATGAGTTCCCGTGGAGGGAGTCAGCCCCCGGCGCCTTAATCATCCCTTCAGCAAACAACAACTGGAACAACAAATCGCCCAAGCGCGAGGTGAATTGACAAATATCTTAGCACACCCTTTTTAAATTTCCAAATCTCCCTCACCACGCATCCACGCACGGCCGCTTCTTTCTCGATCGGGGTTCGGGGGGCGGAACCGAGCGAAGCCCACGCATCAGCCACGAGCGGGTCTCGATCGGATCGATGACGTCATCGATCTCCTGGACCGACGCCATGTTGAGCGCCTTTCCGTGCTGGTAAGCCATTGCAACCATCGTTTCATACAGCGCCTGCCGCTCGGCCGCATCCTCAACCGCTTCGAGTTCTTTCCGAAAGCCGAGCCGCACCGCACCCTCCAATCCCATGCCGCCAAACTCGCCGGTCGGCCACGACACGATGAAGAACGGACTGTGGAAGCTGCCGCCGACCATCGCTTGCGCGCCGAGCCCGTATCCTTTCCGCAGGACGACCGCAAACCATGGCACCGTTGCGCTCGCGCCGACCACGAACATGCGGCAGAAGTGTCGCACCTGCCCTGATATCTCGGCGTCCGGGCCGACCATGAAGCCGGGCGTGTCGCACAAAGTCACCAGCGGGATGTCAAACGCATCGCAAAGCTGCATGAAACGCGCCGCCTTATCCGCGCCCGGCGCATCGACTGCCCCTCCAAGATGCATCGGATTGTTCGCGATCAATCCGAACGGACGCCCCTCGATCCTGATAAGAGCGGTAATGATGCCGACCCCGAACGTCGGCCGCAGTTCGAGCACCGAATCCTTGTCGGCCAGCGTCTCGATGACCGCGCGCACATTGTATACGCGCAGCCGGTTCTCGGGGACGCATCTCCGCAAGAGCCGCTGATCGGCGCATTCCCATTTCTCGATCGGCCCCTGAAAATAAGACAGGTATTTTTTCGCGACGCGAACAGCCTCGGCCTCGTCTTTAACGGCAATATCAACCACCCCGCTGCGCGTCTGGACGCCGATCGGGCCGATTTCCTCCGGCTTGCACGTGCCGAGTCCGCCGCCTTCAATCATGGCGGGCCCGCCCATTCCGATGTTGGAATTCTCCGTCGCGATGATTACATCGCAGCACCCAAGCAATGCGGCATTGCCGGCGAAACAGCGGCCGGCGACAATGCCGACGAGCGGAACGAGTCCGCTCAGCTTCGCGAACTCCTTGAACGTAGTGATGTCCAGCCCGGCGACCGAAACATCCACCACGTCCACGTCGCCCGGACGACCGCCGCCGCCCTCGGCGAAAATCACCACCGGCAGCCGCCACTGCTCGGCGATCTGGAGCATGCGGTCCTTCTTCTTGTGATTCATCATCCCTTGCGTGCCGGCGAGCACCGTGTAGTCGTATGCGAGCACCATGCATCGCGCGCGAGTGTCATCGAACAGGTTTCCATTGATCGAGCCGATGCCCGCGATAAGGCCGTCGGCGGGAGTGTTCTTGATCAGGTCCTCCATCTCGCGGCGGCGTCTCTGCGCGGCGACCGAAACCGGGCCGTACTCGATGAAACTGCCGGCATCGACCAGATCGGCGACGTTCTCCCTCGCCGTGCGCATCCCGATCTTGCGGCGGCGCGCGACCGCCTCCGGCCGCTGTTCGTCAAGGCCGCTCCGGTGTCGCGCGAGCGTCTCGGCCAGGTCGGGCCGGATCTCGTCCAGATCGACCTCCTTCTCGAGTTCCGTCTTGGGCGCATTGATATCCATCGGCTCGATGAACAACAGCGGCTGTCCCTCGGAGACAGTTTCGCCCTCCGCGACGGCAATGAGGCGCACGACTCCGGTGCACGGCGCTTTCACCATATGCTGCATTTTCATCGCCTCAACAACGGTGAGCGACTGTCCCTCATGCACGGCTGCGCCCTCGGCAACGTCAATACTTATGACCGTTCCGCGCATCACCGCTGTCACGGCGGTTGTGTTCTCCGGCCCGAGCATCAAAGAGCTTCCGGCGTCAGCCAGCCCTATTTTGTCTGATCCGCGGGTTTCGGTATCGGCGAAATACAGGCGATTGTGGCTGCTGTTCGGGGCGGCCAGTTGCTTGATGTTTTCCTCAATAAAACGAGTGGTCACCCGACTGGCCGCCACGTCCGGATGCTTGAGCAGGTTCTGCAACAAAGGAACATTTGTTTTCACTCCGCTGATGCGGAATTCGCATAAGGCTCGATAGGCTTTTGCGAGAGCATCCGCATACGATGAGCGCGAACGGCAGATAACCTTCGCCAGAAGCGAGTCGAAATTCGGGTTGGTGACATAGCCCGGATACGCAAATGTATCCACGCGGACACCGTGCCCCGACGGCGCGTCGAATGCGGTAAGCATTCCGTTGGACGGCCTTATCTCGCCATCCACGCCCACGTCTTCCATGTTTATGCGAAGCTGAACGGCGTACCCGCGCGGCGGCGCGATATCCGCCTGGCGCAGGCCGAGGTCCGCCAGCGTGCGGCCGCGCGCCAACTCGAGTTGCGCCTTGACAAGATCAACGCCGGTCACTTCTTCGGTCACCGTATGCTCAACTTGCAGGCGCGGGTTGGCCTCCATGAAGTAAAAAGTGTCCGTTTCGGCCTCGGTATCCACGAGAAATTCGAATGTGCCGAGACTGTTGTAGCCGATCTCGCGGGCCATTCGTACCGCGGCGCTGCACAACCGCTTGCGCAGGCTCTCCGACAGAGTCGGGCTCGGCGCGATCTCCACGACCTTCTGGTTGCGCCTCTGCAGACTGCATTCGCGCTCCCACAGGTGGCATACTTCACCCGTGCCGTCGCCGATCACCTGCACCTCGATATGGCGGGCGCGCGGGATAAAACGCTCAACATATACGCCTCCGTTCCCGAAGGCGGCGCGCGCCTCGGACTGGCAGATACTGAACGCCTGCTCGAGCTCGGAAAGATCATGCACCACCCGCATGCCGCGCCCGCCGCCGCCGAAGGCCGCCTTGATCACTACCGCGCCTCCTGCACCCAGCAAAGTCAGAAATTCGCGGGCTTGCTTGAGGCCCGTGGGCTCCAGTGTGCCCGGCACAGTGGGAATGCCGCAGCGCTGCGCACGCTCGCGCGCCCTTGCCTTGTCGCCCAAAAGCTCGAGTGTTGCGGCGGCGGGCCCCACAAAAACAATCCGCTCTTCCGCGCAGCGGCGCGCGAATATTGCGTTCTCACTCAGAAAACCATAGCCGGGATGTATCGCCGTGCAGTCGCATTCTTTCGCAAGCGATACCATCTGCTCGATGTCCAGGTATGCTTCGGCTCCTTTTCCACGCAACGGACTGCTTTCATCCGCTCTGCGCGCGTGAATCGAAAGGGCGTCATCTTCGGAAAAGACGGCGACAGCCTGAAGATTCAGTTCAGCGGCGGCTCGCAATATCCGCACCGCGACCTCGCCCCTGTTTGCCACCAGTAGTTTCATCTTCGACTATCCTTATCTGATATCACTTAATAATGCCTTCAAATGATTTTCCCTATTATACCGGATTTGTTGTCTTTCCGAACCGAAATTTTCGACGACGCCCTCGCATCAAGCCGCCCCTGCTCGTTTTGCAAAAAGATAAACGTTCGACTATAATTCTCTGCAACGAGCACGAAAGTTCAATCCTTCCACTTTCCGCTCCCAACCCTGAAAAAAATGTCTGTGCGAATTTGTTCGCAGCAAGGAGAACGAAATGATAGATCTGAAATCGATCCCCATGACAAAGACCGACCTCGATCGGTATGAGGTCGAGCACGTTTTCCATTCCTGGTCGTATCAGCCGGCCGTATCTCCGAAACGAATCGTTTCCTCGAAGGGGGTACGTTTTACCGATGATGCCGGGCGACAGTTTCTTGACTTCAGCTCCTGCTTTGTGAGCCATAACATCGGGCATCAGGACCCGCGGGTGGTGGATGCGCTGACGGAACAAGCAAAAACCCTCTGCTCGTTCGCGCCAAATTTCTCAACCAAACCCAGAGCGCAACTGGCGAAAATGGTGGCGGAGATAACTCCGGGCGACCTCTCGCGCACCTTCTTTTGCCTGAGCGGCACCGAGGCAAACGAAGCCGCCATAAAGATTTGCCATCAGTACACCGGTCGCCGGAAGATCGTAGCCCGCTACGGCTCATATCACGGCGGGACCGGCACCTCCATGACGCTTTCGGCCGGTGACCCGCGAAGCTGGCAGCAGGTTCCCGGCGGCGCCGAGCGCGTGTCGGTTCCCTTGCCTTATTGTTATCGGTGCATGTTCGGCCAAAAATATCCCGCCTGCGATCTGCAGTGCGTGAAGTATGTCGACCGCGTGATCGAATTCGAAGGCGGAGGCGAGAAGGTGGCCGGCATCCTCTTTGAACCCGTAACGGGCGCCAACGGCATCATCGTTCCGCCCGCTGAATACTTCCCGATGCTCCGGCAGATATGCGATAGGTGGGGCGTCCTCATGATTGCCGACGAGGTCATGACCGGCTTCGGCCGCACAGGGAAATGGTTCGCAATGGACCACTGGAACGTTGTGCCCGACATCATGACCATGGCCAAAGGAATCACGGCCGCCTATATGCCGCTCGGCGCAGCCGTCGCACGAAAGCACATAGGCGACCGCTTCAAGGAGCAGTTTTTCAGTCACGGCGCGACCTATGCCGGACACGCGCTCGCCTGCGCGACGGCGATACGCGTCATCCAGATTTATCAGGAAGACGGCCTCATCGAGAACGCGGCCAAAATGGGCGAATACCTTCTCAGCAAAGCCAATGAACTCAAGGAAAAGCACCCATCGGTGGGTGATGTGCGCGGGCTGGGGCTTTTTGTCGGACTCGAACTGGTGAAAAATAAGAAGACACGCGAGCCGCTGATCCCGGTGGCCGCAAAAATCCGCCCGGGCTCGAACCCAAAAGTCGAAGTCGGGAAACGCCTTGTCGAGTTGGGTATGATCGCCATGGCGGCCAACCCGTCAAACATCGTCGCTATGGCGCCGCCCCTCATCGTTAAGAAGGACGAAATCGACGAGGGCATCGCCATCATGGATAAGGCGCTCGAGGTCGCGGACGCATCCGCCGAAAAATAATCGGCTTTGCTACCTATTCCATTGGGTCGGCAGGCGAGGGGTTCCGCTGAAGCAGTATGATCCCGATCAGAACCAGGATGCCGCCAAGCACCTGTAGAATCGACATCTTTTCACCAACAAAGAAGAATGCCGCCACGCCCGCAACAACAGGCTCAAGCGTGCTCGTGATGCTCACCCGCGACGCTTCCATACGGTTGAGCCCCTCGAAATACAGAACAAAGGGAACCGTTGTCCCAAAGACCGCGATGTACGCAAATCCGAGCCAGATAAGGGGAGAATACTTAATGGCGAAGAACACGTTCGGCGGATTGATAACCCACCACAAAATCGCGCCGAAGCCCGAAGCATAACAAAACAGAGTCATGGCGCTGTATTTCTTCAGCCCGCTTTGCCCGTAAAGCGTATAGAAGCTGAAAAAAAGCGCCGATGCCAGCCCCCACGCGACACCCGCCAGATTCAACTTGAAAAAATCCGTTTCATAGATTCCGACCGTTAATGCGCATCCCGCTACTGCCAGCAGCAGCGAGCCCGCCTTTGCCGACGTCACCCTTTCCTTCATGAAGATGGCCGCATACAACAAAATGAACACCGGCGCCATGTACTGCAACAAAATCGCGGGGGCAACCTGTATCTTGCTAATGGCGGAGTAATAAGATATCTGCACCATCGCAAGACCGGCTATCCCGAGGACCGCAAAGAAAGGCAAATCCTTCAGCCGAACATGCAGAAATCTTCTTCGCCATATGAGGAACAGGCCCACCAGCAAAAAAAATGACGCCGTCTGCCGCACCTGGGTCAGCGCAAGCGCGGAAACACCGTTATTGAAAAGATGCTTCGCGACCGGACCGGCCAAGCCCCACAGCGTTGCGGCCGCAATCGCATAATAATATCCCGTCAAATCTCTTTTTCCCATGTTTTCCTTAGCACCGGCGGCGATTCGGCGAGAGTTAGGATAATGATAGACCGCTCCATTCCCCCAGTCAATATCATTCGTACACCCACACCTCTCACAAGCTCGCTGTTTTGTTCTCAACAGAACATCACTTGCGTCGGAAGATAATTGCCATTCCCCTTGCATCCCCATCATCTGTTCGCCTGTAGCGCCGTTCAAAAATGTGCAAAACCAGGCCGGCAGAAAAAATTGATCATCCGCCGGATGCCATTGAACCGATGTTTTTATAACCACTTACACTTTTTCCTTGCGAGAGTTAAACATACGGCATAAAAAATGCCTGCATGGGGTTTGATTTTCTATGCAAAACGCGTTTTCTCAAAGGATGACATCAACAAAAGTGACAAACTTTCTCCAAAGAATGGAGCAAAACGACCCCTTGCGTCTAAAAGGGCTCAAAGCCAGAATGCTCCTCACTCTCTTTCTCGCTTTCCTGTTCTCGTTTACGGCTCCAACTGCTTCTCTGCCGTCCCTCATCATTGTGTTGGTTGCCGCCTTGACCGCAATAGGACTGAATGGAATATGGATCGCCCTGAGACCCGGCAGTCGATACAGGATTCCCATTACCGCCGCCATCGATGTCCTGCTGGTGACCGCGTCCGTGCGGTATCTGGGCGCGGTCGAAACCAATTTCGCGTGGCTCTATGCGTTGATAATCATCCCGCACATCATTTTCTCCGGTCACAGGCTCGGGCTGTTTGTAACGGTGCTCAGCTCCGTGTTCTACTCGGTTCTGCTGCTTGGAGAATACCACGGAAAAATCCCGGAGCTGAATCTGTATGTTTTTACCCATCGGGATTTCCAGGATCCGGCGTTCTTCTACAAGCGGCTGTTCATAGACAATATGATTTTCCTGATCGCTTTCGTTGGAGCCAAAGAGGTTTCCAGGATAACCCTTCGCAAGAATCGTGAGCTTCAGAAAGCCCATGAAGAAGCGCTGAGGATACGGGAGACGCTGCAACAGTATACATCCGGTCTCGAAAAGACCGTGGGTGAGAGAACCCAATCCCTCACCCTTACCAACGAGCAGTTGCGCGCGGAAATCTCCGAGAGGGGACGAATCGAAAAGGCGCTACGCGAGTCGAAGGAACGGTACCGGATGCTGGTGGAAGAAGCCACGGATATCATCTGCACGATTGATATGAAGACCGGTCTGATCTCCAGCGCCAACGCCTACGCCTCCAAAGTGCTGGGATACGACAAGCCGAACGAGATATTGAACAAGCTGTCGTTTATGGACCTGGTGCATCCGGATGATCATGCAAAGGTATTCGAGCGCCTGCGCGAGTTCGCCCTTGAAAAGAAGAGAACGCCCAACTTCCCGCTGCGCTTGAAGCAAGCGAACGGCTCTTATGTCCATGTGGAGGTCAACGGCGCGACCACGTACGACAGCGAGGGGAATCCGGAAACATTCATCGGCGTTCTTCGCGACGTAACCGAGCGCAAGCGGGCCGAAGAGGCGCTGCGCGAGTCGGAAGTTCGGTACCGGACTCTGGTGGACAGCTCGTTGACCTGCATCTGCCTGATTCAAGACGGCAAATTCAAGTTCGCGAATAGACGCCTCATCGAGCTTGCCGGATACTCCCTCGAAGAACTGATCGAGATGTCGTTTCTCGATCTCGTATACCCCGAGGACCGCGATTTTGTGCGGTCCGTCACGCAGCAGCGCCTGAACGGGCAGAATGTGAGTCCATATAGCAGCTACCGCACCATCACCAGGGACGGGCGCGTCGTCTGGATGCAGGCGTTCGGCACCGTGGTGGAACATGAGGGACGTCCCGCCATCCTGGCGGACCTGGTCGACATCACCGAGCTCAAACGGGCCGAGGAGGAGCTGCGAAGCTCGGGCGAGCGCCTGAAGATTCTCTTTGAGTACGCGCCGGACGCCTATTATTTGAATGACGTCAATGGCAATTTCGTCGACGGGAACAAGGCAGCCGAGGAACTCATCGGCTACGCCCGCGAGGAATTGGTCGGCAAGAGTTTTCTCGAGTTGAACTTGATTCGCGCGGACCAACTGGAAAACGCGGCCGCGATCATGAGAGAAAACACCCGTGGCAAAGCGAGCCTTGATGATCTGATCTTGATAAGGAAAGACGGAAGCGAGGTCGCCGTCGAGGTGCGCATCTTCCCGGTCCGCATCGATAATCAGCCCATGGTCCTCGGCATCGCACGCGATGTCACCGAGCGGAAACGGGCGGATGACCTGCTGCGGCAGTCGGAGGAAAAATATCGGACCCTTCTCGACTCGATCGAAATCGGATTCTACGAGACTGACCTCGAGGGAAACCTCCTGTTCTTCAACGAATCCGTTCAAAAGGTGCTCGGATATCCCCATGACGAACTCCTCGGAATGAATTATCGGCAATACGTAAACAACGCGGATGCTCGCATCATTTTCAACTCCTTTAACAAAGTCTTTAAGACCGGAACGGCCGATAAAGGCTTCGCCTGCAACGTCATCACCAAGCACGGCAGCGTGAAACCGATCGAATTCAGCGTCTCGCTCGTGCGCGACGTACACGGACAACCGATCGGCTTTCGCGGTGTCACGCGCGACATCACCGAACGAAGGCAGGCAGAAGAGCAACTGCGCAAGTCAGAAGAGAAATATCGCGCATCTGAGGAAAAATATCGCACGCTCCTTGAGCTTTTCGATCTCGGATTCTATGAAACCGATCTTTCCGGCAACCTGCTGTTCTTTAACGAGACCATCCGCGAATACCTCGGCTATCCGGCAGACGAACTCCGCGGAATGAATTACCGCCGTTACGTTAATGAAGAAGACGCAGACATCATGTTCCGCGCTTTCAACAGGGTCTTCAAGAGCGGAAACGCCGAGAAATGCTTCGTCTGCAACGTAGTCACCAAAAAAGGAAGCCTCACCCCCGTTGAGTTCAGCGTGTCCCTCGTTCGCGACGAAAATGGCAGCCCCGCGGGGTTCCGCGGCGTCACCCGTGATATTACCGAACGGAAAGAGGCTGAGGAGCAACTTCGAAAATCCGAAGAAAAATACCGCACCCTCTTTGAGGAATCCAAAGACGTCATTTGCATCGCTTCACCGGATGGAGAACTGCTCGATATCAATGCCGCCGGAATCCACCTGTTCAAGGCTTCTTCGAAAGAAGAACTGCTGAAGCAGAACATCTTTGCCTTCCTCTTCCCTTTACAGGAGGACCGCAGAAGATTGGAGAAAGCATTCACCGACCGGGGATTCGTCAAGGATTTCGAAGTAAATACCTCTGATCGAAACGGCCGGCAGCTGAATCTCCTGATCACGGCCAACTCCGTTCGCGACGACGAAGGGAAAATCATCGCCTACCGCGGGATCATCCGCGACGTGACCGAGAAAAAACAGCTCGAGCAACAGCTGTTTCAGGCGCAAAAAATGGAAAGCATTGGCACCCTTGCCGGCGGCATCGCCCACGATTTCAACAACCTCCTGGGAGGCATTCTCGGGTATGCGTCCTTTATCAAATCCAAGATCGACCACAACGACAAACTCTATGGGTACGTCGACACCATCGAACGAAGCGCCATGCGAGCCGCCGAACTGACATCCCAATTGCTGGGCTTCGCGCGCGGCGGAAAGTACGATACCAAAACGGTGAACCTCAACGATATCATCATCGAGACCATGAAGATAATCGGCCGCACGTTCGATAAGTCCATCGAAATCGAGACCCATCTCGCCGATGAACTCGCAACCGTCGAAGCCGATGCCGCACAGATCCAGCAGGTGCTCATGAACCTGTGCGTCAATGCCCTCGATGCAATGCCCGGAGGCGGAAAACTCGTTATCGAAACCGAAGTCGCAGATCTCTCCGAAGATTATATCCGACTGCATTTCGGCGCGAAAAAGGGCGACTACGTCACCCTTTCCGTCACCGATACCGGCATCGGGATGGACCGGGAAACCATGAAAAGAATCTTCGAGCCATTCTTTACCACGAAAGAGAAGGGGAAGGGGACCGGCCTCGGCCTTGCCATGGTCTACGGCGTCATCAAAAACCACGGCGGATTCATCCGCGTCTACAGCGAGCCGGGCGCCGGCTCCACATTTAAAGTCTTTCTGCCCGCCGTCGGCAAGGCCGAATCTAAAGAGCCTCGTGAAGACCATCTCCCGCGCGGAGGCAACGAAATCATCCTCATCGTTGATGACGAGGCCGCTATCCGATCCCTCGCAAAAGATGCGCTCGAGGGCAAAGGCTACAAGGTCCTGCTCGCCGAAGACGGGAAAGAAGCAATCGAGGTTTATCGGGAAAGCTTCGCCGATATCGCTTTGGTCATCCTCGATATGGTTATGCCCAAAATGGGCGGGCGTGAAACCTTCCTGAAAATGCAGGAGATCAACCCGGGCATCAAGGCCCTCCTCTCGACCGGCTATAGCCAAAATGGAAAGGCAAAGGAAATTCTCGACTGCGGCGTCTTCGGCTTCATTCAGAAACCATACCAGGTAAACAAGCTCCTTTCCAAGGTCAGAAATGTCCTCGATTTCACTCAGGCATAATCAAGTTCCTCCTCATCTGATCCCCATCTAAATCCGTCAACCACACTGTCTGAACGAAAAAGGAAATCATCCGGCAATTGAAAACCCAACTTATTTGATAAAAAAAATGAGGTTCTTCTCCGATTTAGTTGTTGCCTGAGAATGCCTGTATGACTTTAAGAGTAAAATATCGGTTGTCATGGAATCCGAAGGCGCGTTTGGAAATGCT
>QZKU01000140.1 GCA_003598085.1 Candidatus Abyssobacteria bacterium SURF_5 | reverse complement strand
TACCGCACATTTGAAACCTTTTCGCTTGCCCTTTATCACGTGCTCGGAGACCTTCCTATGCCACAATTAACCCACAAATTCTTGTGAGGAGCTACTTTTTTTTATCGTGCAGGAAGCGGCCGCATGATTTCTTGTTTATGATTCGTGTCTTCTAGAGATCCCCTCTCGTGTCTGCTCGCCTCTTGCGTAATTTCATTTCGTTGTTAAGATACATGCTTAATGGAAATCGACGACATTCTATCGCCAACGACATTGTTTTCGATCTTCAATGCTATTTTCCTTTTCTCAATCCATTCCGCAGCTTCATCAGACTCATAAAGAAACACAGAACGAGTAACAGGCGGCTCGCAGTTAGCGCTTCCGAATCGAAAGGTGGAACTTTTTCCGCCTCAAAACTAAGGGAAAACGTATTGCGATTTGCAGGAAAGGAAGCGATTGTGACCAAATCTCGATTCTTGGGGGGAGCATTATCGGTCGCGGCACTGCTTCTTGTCGCGGCCGGCGCGGCCGCCTGGACGCCGTTGCCGGTGGTGGACGACCCGCTCGTACGCATGCCCGGAACTCAGCCGGGTCAGGGCACAATGATCATGGACCCGCAGATGTGCCTGAACTGTCACGGGGATGAGAACATCCTGAATCCGGAAGGCTATGTGATGGCCCCGGGCTACTTTTGGCAAGGCTCTGTCATGGCGCAGGCGGCAAGGGATCCGCTGTTTTACGCATGCATGGCGGTTGCCGGTCAGGACTCGATCTGGGCGGTCGGCAATCCGAATGCAGTTGATATCTGCGAGCGCTGCCATTTCCCGCAGGGATGGCTCGCAGGCCGCTCTGATCCGCCAAACGCCTCGTTGATGACGGGAACCGATTTCGACGGCGTACATTGCGATGCATGCCACATGAAGTGGGATCCATTCTTCGCGACAACCTTTGACGGCACACGCGAAGGGTCGGATTGGGCAGGTTACTGGGACGAAGCCGGCAACACCGGCCCCGGAAGCGGGACGCCTTCTCAGGTCGCGGCTGAAGCCACGCTGGCTGAGGATGCTCTTCTTGCCGCAGGAATCAAGCTGTTTTCGGGGCTGGACTTTTTCATCGGCGACGCCCCGAAATACGCGACGTATACGGAAGACGGCGCCGGACAGTATTTCATGGCGATGATGCACCGGCCGCGGGCAAGCTTCGCCGACACTAAATCTGATCATCCGGCCTTCTATAGTCGCCATCACAAATCGAAGTACTTTTGTTCGACCTGCCATAATGTATCAAATCCCGTGCTCGCAAATGCATGCGAGGACCTTAACGCAACCTATGGGCTCAGTCTCTCTTGCCTTCCCGACCAATCGGGCGGAACCGACCTGATCACCGAGCAGTACTCGGCATCGCGCTATTTCCACGTTGAGCGCACGTTCGCCGAATTCGAGATATCCGCCTACGGTCAACAGGGCGGCGCGGCAACGAATCCGGAGTTCCATACCAAGTTCGATCCGCCGATCACCTGGGCAAGCTCATGCCAGGATTGCCATATGCGCAATATCGTGGGTAAAGGCTGTGAAGAATTGGCCGCTCCTTTGCGACCGATCGAGAGCACCGAGCATCCAAATTCCGGAGCGCCCATGCACGACATGATGGGCGGCAATGTCTGGTTGCCGTATGTGCTCGCAAGCACGGACGACCATTTCCCCGATACGTATGATCCGATCAACTTCGCTCTGCTTACGCAGGGGCCTCTCGCGCTCACGCTGGATATGTATGCCGGCTTAAGCCCAACGGACCGAGGGGACAGGTTGCTTGCAGCCTCCGACCGCGCGAAAGACCAACTGAAGCTTGCCGCAACAATAAAGAACGTGACGTACAACCCGACAACTGGAAACCTTGCCTTCAGAGTCCAGAACAATACCGGCCATAAACTTATCAGCGGGTTCCCTGAGGGCAGACGCATGTTCGTCAACATCAAGGCGTATGCCGGGGGCAGCTTGATACATGAGGTTAATCCATACGATTACGCAGCTGGCACATTGAAAGGGCTCTCGCATCCAAGCTCTCCTCCGCTCGGTCCCAATGAGACCTACGTCGATGCTTTAGTGTATGAGGTTCATCCGAAGAGCCAGTTGACGGGTGAGGACGAAACGTTCCATTTCGTTCTCGCTTCGGAACGCTATAAGGACAATCGAATCCCACCGAAGGGGTTTGATATTGTAGCAGCCGCCGAGCAGCTCATCGAGCCGGTCGACCATGGCGTCAGCAGCCCCGCGTACTTCACCGCAGCAGAATATGCGGGCGGATACGATGATGTGAGCGGCCCATTTGTTCCCGGCGCCGATTCCATTGTGATCACGCTCTACTATCAGAGCACATCCCGCGAATATATTGAATTTCTCAGGGATGAAATCAATGGCACCGCCGATACTCTCTCACGGCCGACACCGTTGAAACCGGGCGGCGATCCCGGCGCATACATCATACAGACCGATCCCTTCTTCGGTGCTTTAAAAGCGTGGGGCGATACCATCTGGGAACTCTGGTTCCACAACCACGGCCTTGACGGCCTCGGCGCTTCCGTGCCGACCATCGTGCCATTCCAGATGACTCAGGCGCAGTTCCCGGCTTCTCCTTTGACAACGATACACCTGCTCTATCCGCCCGACCTGGCGGTATTGAACGCGCTGACTTCTCCGCCCACGTTCGTGTGGTCGGCCGACGGGGGCGCAAACGTGAAGTACGCTATCGATTTCAGTCTGTCAGCGGCCTTCACAAACTACGTCTCCTCGTACGAAACTCTCGGGGTTCAACTTCCGAATATCAGCGTAACGATCCCACAAGCCATCTGGGACAGCGTTCCCACAGGCACTCCTATCTATTGGCGTGTCCGCGGCGCCGACACCGGCGTGACCCCGATTACGCCCGTCTTCAGCACGGAGACCTGGTCATTCGTGAGACCGTAAGTCCGGAATCAAGAAGACCACCCGCCATTTTTCCGGCGGGTGGTCTTTTTTTCTGCCGGACGATCGATGGAACCAGCGTTCCCGCCCTTATCTCTCGCAGCGGTTGATCATCGTGGTTCGTACGTTCTATAATAAATTAGCTGATATGTTCTTCGTTAAAAGCCGCCTATGCACATCTCTGCACCTTGACAATTCCGGGGGCTTTTCAGTATATTAACCATATTTTCTGAAGGCCGGTTCGCCATAAGGACATTTCTGAAACCTCAAACACCCTCGAGACAATTTCGAAAATGGCAAAAGTAATTCCCTTTAAAGGTTATCGGTATAATCCTGCGCGTGTGAATATTCAAGACGTGGTGGCCCCGCCATACGACGTTATCACGCCGGACCAACGCGACTTCCTTCATCAGCGCCACCCCCACAACATTGCGATGCTGACAAACCCGAGGGAGATGGTCGGCGACAGCCCCCAAAACAATCAGTACATCCGGGCGGGAAAGGCCCTCGTGCATTGGATCGATTCCGGCATCTTGCGACAGGACGAACGGCCGAGCGTCTACGTCTACGAGCAGCTTTACCGGTACTCCGCCGAGCAGCCGAGCATTCGAAGGGGATTCATCGCGCTCGCTCGGCTGGAGGAGCAGGATTCAAAGGTAATACTCGGCCACGAGCAAACACTCATGTCCGCCAAGTACGACCGCCTCAACCTGATGAAGGAATGCAAGGCAAATCTGAGCCCCATATTCTCACTGTACTCGCAGTCGAGCAAAACAATTGATGCCGTTCTCGACGAGATCGCAGCGTCCCCGGCGGAGTACGATTTCGTCGACGACAGCGAGGTTCGAAACAAACTCTGGGCGGTGACTGACCCCTCCATCATCCGACGACTGACATCGGAGATGAGCGACCAGCGCCTCATTATCGCCGACGGCCATCACCGCTACGAGACCGCTCTCATTTACCGGCACATCCGCCGAAATGAAGGCAGGCGCACATCGGAAGATGCTTTGCACAATTATGTGATGATGATGTTTGTCAACATAGACAGCGGCGTGACCATCTATCCGATCCATAGAATCATTTCCGACATCCCCGACTTCAAGCCGGAAATTTTCCGAAGCAGGCTTTCAGAATATTTCGAGGTTGTTCCCGCCCCGTTCGATTGTTCCAACTGCGAGCAAACTGCCAGAAATCTCTTAAACCGGATGGCCGAGGAGGGCGAGACGCGTCATACCTACGGACTGTATTTGGGGGGTGATAGACTCGAACTTCTCAAGTCAAAGGATGATATAAGGCTGCGCGAACTGGTCGACAAGCGGCACTGCGAAAGTTTCCGCACTCTGGACGTTGCCATCGCGCAGGCGGCCATTTTTCAAGAGATCATGGGAATCCACACCGGCACGGCTTCCAAGGAAGAACATGTCCGTTACACGCCGTCGGAAGGCAAAGCCCTCGATGCCGTTCGCCGGGGAGAGGCGCAGGCGGCTCTTCTTTTGAATCCAACAAAGTCCGAGCAGGTGAAGGCAGTCACCTATGAAGGCGAGAAGATGCCTCAGAAATCCACCTACTTCTACCCGAAGCTGCTATCGGGCCTGGTGATCAATCGTTTCGATTGCTGAAGCTATTCCGCCGACGGATACTCAAGGGGTCTCCTCTTACCCCCGCGTGGAAGCGACTGGCGAGGCATTGAGAACGGAATCCAGCTTGAGAAGGAGTTCATTCAGTTGATACGGCTTCTGGATAAATCCCAGAACGCCGCTGTCCAGAATTTCCTGCGCTTTGCCCGTTTGGCTGTACCCGGTAGAAAGAAGCGCCTTGACGTGCGGGTTAATCTCTTTTAATTTCAGAAAGGCCTCATGCCCGCCCATTTTCGGCATCACCATATCGAGGATAACCACGCTGATCTCATCCTTGTGCTTCTGATACACCTCGACCGCCTCAAGCCCGTTTTCAGTGCTCATTACGCGGTAGCCGTATGCTTCAAGCGTGTCGTGGGCGAGCGAACGGAGTGCGGCTTCGTCATCGACGACCAGGATCAGCTCGTTGTGGCCGCGAGGCATCGCAGCAGTTGAAGCGATTTTCAATTCCGGCTTTCCACTTTCCGGCAGATATACTTTGAACGTGGAGCCGATGCCCGGTTCGCTGTAAACGGAAACAAATCCGCCGTGATTTTTTACCACGCTGTATACCATCGAAAGGCCAAGCCCGGTCCCTTTCCCTTTCTCTTTCGTCGTAAAGAACGGCTCAAAGATTCTCTGCTTGGTCTCCTCGGCCATCCCGATGCCGGTATCTGTTACCGCAACGGCCACGTAACGGCCGGCTTTCGCCCCGAAATATCTGCCGAAATATTTTCCATCGACGACGGCGGGGAACGTCTTGATCACAAGCCGCCCGCCCGCAGGCATCGCGTCGCGCGCGTTCAGGCACAGATTCATCAATATCTGTTGTAGCTGGGCCGCATCGGCCTCGACAGTGGCCAATTCGGGTTCAGGATCGACGTGAATCTCAATTGATTTGTCAAGGGTGCTTCCCATGATCTGGAGTGTCTCCTCAACCAGTCGATTGATATCGACCGGCTTCACATCGTATTTTCCGCCGCGCGCAAAAGCCAATAGTTTTGCTGTCAGTTCGGATGCCCGTACGGCGCTCTTCTCAATGGTATCGATGTAGTTCTGAAACGGGTGGCCTGCGTCAATTTTCGCTTTCATAAACGATGCGTACCCGAGGATGCCTCCGAGAATATTGTTGAAATCGTGGGCGATGCCGCCGGCCAGAGTGCCGATGCTTTCCATCTTCTGCGCCTGAAACAGTTGCTGTTCGAGCTGTTTCTTTTCCGTGATATCTCTCATGATCCCGCGATACGCCGTAATCTCACCGCGTTCGTTTACCATCACAGTGGCGGTAACCAGAACATTTATTCTTCGGCCGTCCTTTCGTTTGAGGATCATCTCGTAATCTTTTACGAAACCGGAATCGGCGATCCTTTTCTGAAATCGCTCCCGGTCGTGCGGATTCACGTAAAGATCTCCTGCGTTCACCCCCTCAAGTTCTTCTCTTGAGGAATAGCCGAAAAGCTCGACGCCGGCAGGATTGAGGTCAAGCATCTCCCCGCCAACTGTGGCGATGAAAAGAGCATCTTTCGTTTCTTCAAAAAGGGTCCGGTATTTTTCCTCCGACTCCCGCAGTAACTGCTCGGCTCGATGCCGTTCCGTGATGTCGCGGGCGACCCCCAGAAGTGTCTTCTTCTCGATGCTGTTTGTAACCACGCGCGTCTGAGCCTCAATTGGAACGCGTCGCCCATCATGTGTTCGCAGATAGTAGATCGAGGGTGGCAGCGAAGTGTTATTTGCCAAGACTCCTTTTGTTACCGCAGCGGCTGTCTTCAAGCCGTCTTCGTCAAGGATGTCGGATAGCCTGAGCGTCTTCACTTCTTCCGCGCCAATCCCTATAATCTCGCGGGCGAACTGGTTCGCGTACAGGATGTTCCCCTTCAGGTCCATCTCGTAGATCATGTCGGGAATGGCGTCCAGAATCATTGCTTGCCGGCGCTCGCTCTCCCTCAACGCCTCCTCAGACCTCTTCCGCTCGGAGATATCCCGGAGAGCGATAACCCTGCTCATCAGCCGGCCCCGCCAATCGGTTAGCGGCGAAATGCTCACGTCGTATGTTCGCGACTCCTTGCCGGCCTTCAAGTCGATCACCGTGCGTCCGGAGGAAGACAAGCGCGACGTCTGCAACTGCTCGGACCAGTAGCTCCAAATCTGGTCGAGCGGCCAGCCCACGGCTTCAGACGCGCTGTATCCAATGATATGCTCCGCCGCCGGATTAATGTCCACAATGTGATTTTCGGCGTCCAGCACAATTACCGCGTCCTGCATGCTTTCAATGATGCTTTCCCGCGCAACCGGAACGATGTCCAGGAGGCGAAGCCGGAAGATGCACCACGCGACCATGAGGCTGCTGACAACGAGCCCGAGAACCTCGAGATCCACATATCCGAATGGGTTCAAACCAAGCACAATAAGGCCCCGGCCAATCGTCGGCGCCGTTTGCCCGATAAGGAGCGCGCTCGCCTGCCACCGATACAGGTGTCTCGAATGTATGAGCATCTGGAGAAGCAGATAGGTGCTTATCAGCATCAGGGTGTAAACGTAGCTCACGTAACACCAGAAAGCAGGGCCGAATTTCTTTTCAATCGTGGTGATCGCATATGCTGTTCCCATGAAGACCTCGGTCCACATGAGCCGATGGTAATGGTTTGTGAAGACAAGAACGAGAGTAACAACGGGAATAATGGCAAAGAGAATGAGATTGCGCCGCCGTAACCAGTGCTCGCGACCGGTGAACTTCACGGTGAAGAGAAACCACAACGTGGGAACCGAAACAATGCCCACATATTGAAACGTGTTCCAAAAGATCTTCGTTTGCAGTTTCACACTGCCAAGCTCAAATGCATAACAGAAAATCCACTCCGCGCATCCCAGCATCAGAAGGGCGCCCATTCCTGAGCCAGGGGCCCCTTTTCGCCGCCACATGTACAACGCAAGCAGTGCCGTACTAACCGCGACCGCTATGAGGGGTATCGAATACG
Organism: Candidatus Abyssobacteria bacterium SURF_5; assembly: GCA_003598085.1. NCBI lineage: Bacteria > Pseudomonadati > Candidatus Hydrogenedentota > Candidatus Abyssobacteria > Candidatus Abyssobacteria bacterium SURF_5. The sequence continues at coordinate 27,546 of QZKU01000140.1, read as the reverse complement.
GAATGTTCCGCTGCAAGGCAAGCGATTCCATTTGTTCCTTTACTGAACGAAGAGGCTATTGACCGCTATTTCGTGGGAACAGTTTTCTTCATTCGAATCCCTATGGCATTTTTTATGCCGGAGACGCGCAAATCGGTCTCTTTTGAGGAGTGAGTATAACTAGAAGAGATACAATGATTTAGGACATGCTTAGGTTGGTCGGCATCTTCGGATCAGGAGTGCCCGGGCGTACGTTCTCGTACAATGCGGAACGCGAATTCCTTTACAAGAGCGATAATTGTTCCCAAGCCGAGACCGCCAGTACGGCCACACAAGGAGAATTGCATCCTGGCAAGACTTATGTGTCCGATGGAATCAACGGAAGAAGAACGTATGACGGGTTATCCTGATCGTGAAAAATGGTTTGTTTTGCGGTGACCATTTCTCGATCACTCGCGATGTCCGCACCTGTGTTGAGATTCCTGCCAAATTCCGGGAAATGCGAGCTGCTGACCTCTATTCTGATGCAGTGGTCTTTCTTGAAGAGGTTGGCCGTTGCGCCGACAGGTATCTCAAATTCATAAATTTCGTTCTCTTCCAGGAAGGCGGGTTCAGTGAACGAGTCGCGGTATCTGGCGCGGACCATTCCGGAACGCAGGTTGATCGCTTTGCCGTCTGGATAAACATCAACCAGTTTGACTGAAAAATCAGTGTCGACCGCACTCGAGGAAGCGTAAATGATAGCGCTTACCGGGCCGATGATCTCGATTTCCTCGTCAAGCGGCGGAGTGGTATACACAAGCACGTCGGGCCTCATCTCGATCTGCCGCTGATCACGCGGCCCGGGCGTGGCATTTCCATATATCGATGTTCCACCGAGTGAGGGAACCGGGTTTGCAGGATCATACGTGAAGTGGTCGGGCGGTTCTTCTCCCGGTAATTCAGGACTCAATATTCCGTCGCCGCCAGACGTGTTCGCATTCCCATTGCTGTGCAAGTAGTACTTGGTGAATTGGGTTCTCGCCAGAGGCCACTCCGCCTCCTCGCGCCATTCATTTCCGCCCATCACAAAGATGGTAACGGGGCTGTCGGATGGCATCTCGGCGCCATCGTCCCTCAGCCAAAAATTGTACCACGAGAGCATTGCCTTGATCTGCTGCATGAAATCAGCTTGCGGGCCGAAGTCAACATCATCGAATTTCGAGACCGACTCGTGCGTCCAGGGCCCGACAATGATGCGGCTTTGCCGTGCTTCCTCGCTTCCTCCCATCGTGACCATTCGGTTAAAATCCTCGAGCATCAACTCCAGATAGTAATCATACCAGCCGCCGATCAGCAGCGCCGGCGCCTGTATCTGGTCCACCAGCGTATCAACGCGAATCGCATCCCAGTACTGGTCGGGCGTCGGATGACTCACCCAATCGTTATAACTCGGGATATCAGCCCCCATGGAATCGTCGGCTTCAATCAGCGGCAGAGTTTGCAACGCGAGGTCGATATCGATATGCTCAAGACTTCTTTCATATCTGCCGGAGTTGCCGTAATGCCAGAAAAGCACATCGTTATACCTGAAGACGCCGTTATACATCCATCGGGGATACAGGTCCTGGCTGGTCACGATAGGAACCATCGCGCGCAGGTACTTGCTCTGGTAGGGCGCCGACAGCCACTGGGTCGAACCCCAATAGGAGAAACCGTAGGTGCCTACTTTCCCGCTGGACCAGTCCTGCACGCCCGCCCACTCGAAGGTGTCGTGCCCATCCCTGCCTTCCCATATATACGGATAGAAATCGCCCTCAGAATCATATTTTCCACGCACATCTTGAACGACGAAGGCGAACCCTTGCGATGCGAACATCTTGCCGGCAAACGCATACTTGTGATGTGGATTCCTTTTTCCATACGGAGTGCGGGTAACGATAACCGGATATTTCCCGGGCTTTCCCGGCCGATATATGTCGGCCGCCAACCTGACGCCGTCACTCATCGGTATCATCACGTCGCGGTCGATCTTTACTGAATACGCAGGTTGCGGTAAATCCATGTAAAGCGCGATGGCCCTTCCTTTCAGGTTCTCAAAAGAAACGGCAAAAACAAGGAGAAACAAAAGGCCCCCGCCGACAACTGTAATCTTCTTCCAATCTCTCATTGATTCGCTTTCATGTTCATGTTCTTCCCGGTGAAATCTCGGTCATTTGATCTTCTGATCTTATCATATTGCGAGCATGAATACAATTCAGGCTTTCCTTTAAGTTTTCTTGTGAAAAGTGACGGTTCGCTTCAATTTATGACATATTTAAATGTTGAACATGTTATCCGTAAAACCTTCCTGAACGAACACTAAGGGGAGAAGATCAGATGGAGCAAAAGGTACAATTGCCTGAACCGTCTCTGAGGGGAACGGTCTCGGTTGAAGAGGCGATAAAAAACAGACGCACCGTGCGCACATTCTCAAAAAATCCGCTCACGCTAAAGCACCTTTCACAGGTTCTATGGGCCGCCCAGGGAACCACCGGCGACACTATGAAATTCCGCTCGGTTCCTTCGGCGGGTATAATATATCCGCTTGACCTTTACGTTGTAATCGGGCAAAATGCTGTACAAGGACTGCCGGTTGGAGTCTACAGATATCTGCCCGATGCACACGCTCTCGAACGACTCCGTGAGGGAGATAAGCGCCAGGATGTCGCTCAGGCCGCTTTTGGGCAGTCCTGGATGACCGAGGCTCCCGTTCTCCTCGTAATCTCGGCCGAATACGACCGTCTGATGGAGAGATACGGCGATAGGGCCGTCCGCTACGCGGATTTGGAAGCGGGCCACGCTGGTCAAAATGTCTTCTTACAGGCCGAAGCCGAGGGGCTCGGAGCCGGAATTGTCGGAGTCTCCAATCCCACCGTGATCAACGAAGTGCTGGGCGCGGCGACGGGAGAGGAGCCGCTAACCATAATGCCGGTGGGCTATAAAGGCTTTTGAGCTGCCGCTCATATCGCTGAGGAAAAGACCGCATGCATTTTTGCGCTGAGGACGTTTTGGATGAATTCTATAAGTACGATAAGGACCTGCCGCTGAATGCTTCGGAAAGCGAAAGTCTCTCCGCGCCCGACGCCGCTTCAAAAGAATTCCACGTGACTTTCGATAGCGCGAGAGATCAGCGAGTATGCTCGTTGCTCACCCTCCCGGAGCAGGCTTTGCCGCCCTATCCGGCGGTCATCATTCTGCACGGCGTGTTCGGCCACAAGAGTTCGCCAAATCAACTGAAGCGTTCGGCTCACCTGGTACGCGCGGGCTACGCGACATTGCGTATCGATGCGCAGTATTGCGGCGAGCGGCAGATTCCTTTCATCAATGGCGCAAGCATCCATCCGCGGTATTATTATCGGAACCGCGACGCGATGATCCAGACTGCGCTGGATCTCATGCGTGCCGTTGATTATCTCGCGACCAGGCAGGATGTGGATATGCGGAAGGTCGGCTTTGCGGGGTTCAGCATGGGCGGCGCAGTCGGCGCCATATTTTCTTCGTACGAGGAACGGATTAAAGCGGTCGTTCTGGGCATCACCGGCGGAGACTTCAGCAAGTGGAAGGTTTCCGCTCCCGACGGCCGGGCTCTGGAGCGCATGCTGCAGGCATATCACCTGGTCGACCCGATTCATTATGTGAGAAAGATATCCCCGCGTCGCCTCCTCATGCAGAACGCCAGAAACGATATAATCATCAGCCGTGATGCGGCTGAAGCTCTCTTCAACGCAGCCCTCGATCCGAAACAAATCATCTGGTACGACTGCGGTCATGCGGATATGCCGGACGAGAGCCTCGAAGATATGCGCCGATTTTTCGATGAATGCCTGCGACCCAATACGTGAACGGTACACGCTCTACGCCCTGAAAATGCGCCTTCGGCATTTTCATTGACAAAAAAATAGGATATAATCTCGAACGGGAGGCAACCCTGCCTGTTCGTGCCGAAACGCGTGGCTGTGCTATCCAACAGAACGGTCAATCTCTAACGAGGAAGTGCGCCCATGACCCCAAAACATCTCAACGAATACGACGTAGTTGTGGTTGGTTCCGGCCCCGGCGGCGCGACCGTCGGCAGGGAATTGGCTCGAGCCGGAAAACGAGTTGCGATCCTGGAGTCTGGCAGCGACGACCAGCGCCTCGGAAGTTACCTGACGGCCCTGCGCGTGCTCTCGATGGAACGATCAAAAGAAGGGCTTCCGATGCTGCGCGCGCGTACGACTGGCGGCGCCAGTGTCTTTTACAGCGCCAGCGCTGCAGATCCGCCGCCCTGGCTCGCGCCGCGCTATGGCATCGACCTGTTTCCATTGCTTGACGAGATCAAAAGCGAGACTAAGGCCGGCGTTTTGCCCGAGAATCTCTTGGGTCGTGCGTCAATCAAGGTGATGGAGACAGCGAACAAGATCGGGTATAAATGGGAGCCTATGGCCAAATTCCTGGACCCGCACAAGTTTGCCAATGGCCTCTGCTGCGGGGCGAATGAGCATTTGGGCTGCCGCTGCGGCGCTAAATGGACGGCGCGCGAATATCTCAAAGACGCCGTTGCAGCCGGTGCGAACCTGATGATACATACCGAATGCACAGAGGTCGTTGTCGATGACGGCGTCGCTGTCGGAGTGCGCGCCCGGTTGGCCGGTGGCGGGGAAGTCGAATTGCGCGCCGGGTGCGTGGTCTTATCGGCGGGGGGGTTGAGCACTCCTTTGCTCTTGCAGAAAGCGGGCATTGACCGTGCGGGCAAAGGCTGCTTTACCGATCCAACCGTTGTTGTTTATGGCGTAGCGCCATTCGAAGGAACATGGCAGGATCCGCCGGTTTCGGTCGTCACATGGGAATTTTACGACAATGATGGCATACGCATCGGAACTATAATGGAACCCAAATGGATGTTCGCCTTGAGTATGCTGAAGCAGTCGCCAAAGCATGTGAGCCTGGCGATGAGTTATCGCAACATCGTTGGCATTCTTGTGAAAGTAAAAGATGAACTTAGCGGAGAAGTGCGCCCGGACGGAACGGTCTCCAAAGCGCTCGGCGAGCCCGAATGGGACCGCCTTAATAAGGGAATTGTGGTGGCGAAGAATATTCTCCGCGCCCTCGAATGCAAGCCGCAGACGATCGTCGTCGGAGAGGCAAAGGGAGCCCATCCCAGCGGCACCTGCAGGATCGGCGACGTCCTGGATAATAATTTGCAGACTGAAATCAAGAACCTTTACGCATGCGACGCCAGCATCTTTCCGGAGGCGCTTGACCGGCCCACCGTTTTAACCATCATCGCCTTCGGCAAGCGTTTAAGCAAACATCTGCTCGCCGGCTAGGCGCGAGCACATTCCCGTAATATACCCTGTACTCCCTGCACCCCAGGAGGCAGCATAATGGATGAGAGAAGGATTGAGACGCAGATCGCCGTTATAGGCTCAGGAGCGGCCGGTGGAACAATCGCACGCGAATTGACGCGCCGCGGCATGAACGTGGTTGTTGTCGAGAAGGGGCCGGATTGGAATTGGCCGATCGGACATTACATTGCCTACCGCACCCTCTACAACATCCACCGCTCGAAAGAAAATGTCATCATCAGGCGAGGCGTTTGCACCGGAGGCTCCACCGTCATCTACTCCGGCAACGCCTTCAACCCCCCGGCTGGTTTCATGGAAATGCTGGGCATCGATTTTAGCGATGATCTGGCTGTCATGCGGAAGGAACTGGGGGTGGCCCCCTTGCCGGACTCTTTTTATAAGGGTTGGTCCGCCTCCTTGAGATTGGTCGAGTCGGCACAGCAGCATGGAATTACGCTGAAGCTGCAGGAGAAATTGATCGATTCCGACAAATGCGTTCCCGGCTGCGATTCATGCCTGCTCGGCTGCAAACGCGGCGCAAAATGGACCTCGCGTCCGTTTCTCGAAGAGGCAAAGGCCGGCGGCGCTCTCCTCTTGACCCGGACCGAGGTCGAACGGATCGAGATCGAGAACGGCAAGGCGCGCGGACTCTGGGCTCGTGATCGCGAAGGCGACCTCTTCATCGCGGCCGAGAAAATAATCCTGTGCGCCGGCGGCATCGGCACTCCGATTATCCTGCTGAAGTCGGGCATCAAGAATGCCGGCACCCATTTCTTCACCGACCCGATGAGCATCCTTTTTGGAGTCACCCGCGGAAAGGGGATGCGCTCGGAGATGACCTATACGTTCGCGTCCGAAGATTATCTTGGCGAATTTCTCATGGGAACCACCAGCGCCCAAAACTCGATGACTGCTCAAGTTCTGCGCCATCCGGTCAAGGCGCTCGCAAAGCTGCCTTCGTTCCCGCACGGAATCGGCATGTTCGTCAAATTGTGCGATAGCGCAGGCGGCCGAATCGATGAGACCGGCGCCATATCCAAACCGCTCGATGCCGATGATCGCGGGCGAATGGAGAAGGGAATTCGGCTGGCTAAAAAGATCATGACAAGCGCGGGCGCGGACCCGGACAGCATCCTCGTTGCGCGGTATATAGGCGGACATCCCGGCGGCACCGCCGGCATCGGCAGGGTAGTCAATTCAAGCTTGCAAACAGATATCGGCGGGCTCTATGTCTGCGATGCGTCAGTCATCCCGCGCTCAATGGGCGTTCCGCTTGTCCTCATTCTCGTCAGCCTCGCGCGCTGGTTCTCACGATCGCTTGTCTCCTCAGAGACCGCGGCATCGGCATCATAACAACACCTTAATCTTCGCCCATTGGCAAGTTGGCGCGCTTCCAACCCGCCACCCCTCCCTGTAACACTTTGACGTTCGCATAGCCCACCTCGATGTATTTCGCCGCCACACGGGCGGACGTCGCCTCGGCCGGTCACGCACAGTAGAAGATGATCTCCTTGTCAACCGGAATATACATGAGGTTTCTCTCAAACTGGTAGAGCGTCATCGAATCCGGAAGCCGGAGGCGTCCGCAGGTCTCTTCGTCGTCGTACGCACAAACAAGCAAGGCATCACCCGATCTGACATGTTGATAAGCCACCTCCGGGGGTATGCGCTCGGGCTCCACAAGCTCCCATTCTTCGAAACCGGTCGTCGTGCCCGTTCCTCCGGTCGCGCAGGCTGATATGAACATCAGCGCAATCGCCGCTGTGCAGACAAGTAATTTCTTGGAACGTCCCATAATCTCTTCTCCAGCTTTTAGCACCGCTTGTAACTTAACATGGCGAAGAAAGGACTGCTAGGAAGCAGAGGCAGGAGATATTGATAAAGCCGCCAAGGAACATGAGCGTGGTCGAGGGAAACTGGCTTGGGAAGAGGACTATCGTACTGCGCGAAACAGAGTTTTTGGCCTTGCCTGAGAATTTGGGGTCCTCACTCGATCGCGCGCAGCTTCTCCTTCCACTCCTTCCGTTTCGCCGGCGGCCAATGCGCGCACAAAGGAGGTTTTTGTTGCATGAGCATGTGCATACAGGTGTCGCAGGCATCACATCGAATAATCTCGCTTTCGCGACCATCCCGCACTTTCTTCGGCCACTCCGGATCGGTCCACAAAACCCGCGCCAGACCGATCAGATCGGCCTGCCCCTGCGCAATCGTATCCTCGGCAAGTTTGCCGGTGGTAATAAGACCCGCAGCTATCACCGGCACGTTTACCTCTTTTTTGATCGCGGCCGCAAGAGATATCATGTAGCCGTCTTTTTTTGATCTCTCGGCGATCTCGGGTAAGAAAAATGATTCATATGTGCCTCCCATGACCGAAATGTAGGCAATACCGGCCTGTTCTAATGCACGGGCAAACGGACCCGATTCCTCCAGTTTCAGGCCATCGGGTAGCCACTCATCGGCAAGGAATCGATAGCCGACCGAAAAATCCTTGATCGCTTCCTTCACCGCCTTAAGCACCTCCAGAGGGAAGCGCCTGCGGTTTTCCGGAGAACTTCCGTACTCGTCGGTGCGTTTATTGGTGTGCGGCGAAACGAACTGAGCGAGCAGGTAACCCGTTCCCCCGTGCAGCTCGACCATATCAAATCCCGCCTTCTTCACCCGAACCGCAGCCTGAACAAATTTCTCTCGAATCGAGGCCATTTCGTCCTTGCTGAGGGCGCGCGGCATCCGCCCAAAAGTCTCCACCGCCGACGGCGCGACCGGTTCGGCAGTTGCACCGGCAAACCTGCCGGCATGATTGAGCTGCAAACATGCAAGCGCCCCCTTACCCTTAATCGCCTGCGCCAGCCGTGTAAGCCCCGGAATAAACTCGTCATCGTCTGCCCGAATTGTGCGAAACGAGCCGCTGCCGGTCGGATGATCGACGGTGGCATTTTCCACAACGACCAGCGCGACTCCGCCCTCGGCCATCATCTCGTAATGCTCGATAAGAACATCATTAATGAGGCCATCCTTGGCATACCCAAGATACATAGGCGCCATGGTTATTCGATTCTTCAGTTCGAGTTTCCCCATTGTCAGAGGCGAGAAAAGGTGCGGATACATGACTATTTCCTCCAGGTTGCGGCTGCCGAATGAATGGAGAGATTTCATCATATGGATTTGCGGCGGCGAAGTCAATGCCTGCCCGTCTGAAAAACGAAACGACCTTTCTCCAATCCTCCGAATGAGCAGGAATTCATTCGGTGTGTTAAAATTATCCGGAAAGACGAAAAAATCGTTGATCATGAAAGGATGCCCATCAATGGCTGACAATTTGGCTCATAAGCTCCTCAAGGAGCACCTCATTGAAGGCTCTCTCTCTGACGGAAAGGAAATTGCGATCCGGGTTGACCAGACACTGACACAAGACGCGACAGGGACAATGGTTTATCTTGAATTCGAGTCGCTCGGCATCTCTCGCGTGAAAACGGAATTATCCGTCAGTTATGTAGACCACAACATCATCCAGACCGACCATAAGAACGCCGACGACCATATGTTTTTAGCGTCGGTAGCTTCTAAATACGGCGTGCTCTTGTCGCCGCCGGGCAACGGAATCTCGCATCATGTGCACCGCGAGAGGTTCGGTGTGCCCGGGAAATCACTCCTCGGTTCTGATAGCCACACAACTACCGGCGGATGCCTCGGCATGCTCGCCGTCGGCGCAGGCGGCGTCGAGGTGGCCATGGCGATGGCGGGAAAACCCTACTATTTGAGGACTCCGAAAATCTGGGGAATTCGCCTGAAAGGAAAGCTGCAACCCTGGGTTTCCGGAAAGGATGTGATTCTCGAGTTGCTGCGCCGGTACACCTCCAAAGGCGGCACCGGAAAGATTATGGAATTCTTCGGGCGCGGCGTCAAAAACCTGGACATGTCCGCCCGAGGCACTATCGCGAATATGGGAGTGGATATAGGCGCTACTGCAGCCATATTCCCTTCCGATGAAGTTACCCGAAAATACCTCGCCCTCAACGGGCGCGAGCACGATTGGAAGGAACTACGCGCCGATGAAGGCGCCCACTACGACGAAGTAACCGATTTGGATCTGTCGAAGATCGAGCCGCTGGTCGCATGCCCGCATAATCCCGACAACGTGAGGACTGCGGCTGAGCTGGACGGGACTGAAATTTCGCAGGTGATCGTCGGAAGCTCTACAAATGGCTCCTATCGCGATCTGATGGTGGCGGCAAAAATCGTGGAGGGAAAACGCATTCATCCCGGTGTCAGCTTCGAGATCAATCCCGGCAGCCGCCAGAGTCTGGAAAATCTTGAACGAATGGGCGGCGTGCTCATTTTGTTCCACGCCGGAGCGCGCGTGCACCAGTCCGGATGTCTTGGCTGCATCGGGATGGGGCAGGCGCCAGCCAGCAATACGCGCTCCCTGCGGACTTTTCCGCGAAACTTCAGAGGTCGCAGCGGAACCAAAGAGGATTACGTCTACCTCTGCTCCCCCGAAGTGGCTGCCGCTTCCGCTATTCAAGGGTCCATCGCAGATCCGCGCAAATTCGGCGAATATCCGAAAGTGCGCTTCCCGAAAGTGTTCACCTGGAATCCTGAATGGTTCGTCCAGCCCGCAGAAAATCCAGAAACTGTAGAGATTGTTCGGGGGCCCAACATCGCTCCTTTTCCAATTCTCGAGGGCTTGACGGACGATTTGGAGGGAGAAGTTCTCCTGAAAGTGGAAGACAATATCAGCACAGATATCATTATGCCCGCCACAAACCGCGTGTTGCCGTTCCGCAGTAACATCCCCGCGATCAGCAAATTCGTGTTCGACATCGTCGACGAGAATTTTGCGAAAAAGGCGGAGGAAAAAGGCGGCGGCATCATAATCGGCGGCGAGAATTACGGGCAAGGCTCGTCCCGCGAACATGCGGCGCTCGCGCCGCGCTACCTCGGGATTTGCGCCAAGATCGTGAAGAGTTTCGCTCGAATCCATAAGGCGAATCTCGTGAATTTTGGGATCGTTCCGCTCGAATTCATGAATAAGGCGGATTATGATAAAATCAAACAGGGAGACCGTCTGCGGGTTTCAGGAGTGCGAGAAGCCGTCAAGCGCGGCGATACAGTAATAAACGTCCTGCTGAATGGCGAGCAGATCGCAACCAAACTGGATATTTCCGACCGGCAACGCGAAATTTTGGCTGCCGGCGGTATTTTGAACCAGGCGAGGCGGTAAACACGGCGGCGGCAGGCGATTTTTGCTAAGCACCTGCCGCCGTACCGCGTCTTTTCAACCTTGTCCTACTTCACCTCAAAAAACATCTTCTTGGGAGAGTTGCAAACCGGGCACCGGTCCGGAGGTTCTCCGTTTACCGTATTTCCACACACGCTGCAAACAAATATTGACGAAGCCGCCAAATCCTTCCCCGCTTGTAATGTCTCGAGCGCCTTCTTGTATAAGCGATGATGGATTTCCTCAACGGCCAACGCATTGCTGAACGACATTGCAGCGGCCGACTCCTTCTCTTTTCGTGCGTCCTCGAGAAACTTTGGATACATCTCCTTGAATTCGAATCCCTCCCCTTCGATCGCCGCCTTGAGATTGGAGGCGGTATCCTCTATTCCCTTCATCACGCGAAGGTGCGCCAACGCGTGGACCGTCTCGGCTTCGGCTGCCGCTCGAAACAGCCTGGCAATCTGCGAATAGCCCTCTTCCTCAGCGCGCTTGGCAAATGCTATGTATTTCCGGTTCGCCTGGCTCTCTCCAGAAAAGGCTTCCTTCAGGTTCTTCTCGGTAAGCATGTGATAAACTCCTTTCCTCCCGCTATTGTCATTACTCCCCGTGCCGCGATAAATACATAATTATTAACAGGTTGTTTTCAATTAGGCAAGCACACGCTTACGCCTCTCTCTGGGGCCACGGCAGGTCGTCGCGCTGCTCAACGAAGTAACAGAATCGGTCCCACTCGACTTCGCGGCCGGAAAGCGGGCAACGAAGCCTGATTTTGCGATCGGAAACGTCCATAACCTCCCAGTCGCCGCCTCGCGGACCATTATCAATACGTATTTTCTGCCCCGGCAGCAAGGGAAACGGACGGAACACTATTACCATCTCCGGACTCATTGCATCGTCTCCTGCAGAAAGGATAATAGGGGGTATCCCTCCCCCAAATATTACACAAATGGATCACTGCATCAAGTTGAAAATTGCTCTAATCCCGCAGCAAAGGGGGACGGGACCAGAGCAAGCTTGAAAGCAAGTCACAGAATCGTGCTTCGCAGATCGATCCTGGCAGATTCGGTATTGCCCAACCCATTATCGGCTGCCGAAATGAGCTGGCGAGGATATCGGCCAATTTTCTCGAGTTTCGGCAGTCCCATCTGCTCGCGGCGCTCATCTATGATCCCGGTTCCGATCGTATCGAGCGCAACCGGATCGCGCGAGATCAGCAATCCGCAGTAGCGCCAGGCAAAGGCGGCATTATATCCCGGACCGCCGTTACAGCTCGCACGGGTTGCATCGCAGACGATCAGCCTGGTCTTGGAACGAATCTCGTCCACCGAGTTGAGGTCGGCAATGTACGGGTCGCATAAATTATTGTGATGATTGCCAGGATTCTGGATAGAGCCGTAGTGATTTTTCATCGATATGGTGACGCCGGCGCCGCTATGATCCTTGAGGATCGGGACATTGATAAGAGCGGTGATCTGCCGGGTCAATATCTTGCTGAGGCGGCCGTTGAAACTCTTGTGGCTGACAGCCTTCTCCTCATATCCCACCGCATCGGTCCCATATACCCGAATGCCTTTATTCCCCGTGTTGACGGTATAGCCGGCCCGAGTTAACTCGCGGCTGGTGCGATCCCAAACGATGATATTTTCGGCAGGAACACCGGCTGCCTGCAACTGCAGCGCTATCGCCATGACGACTTGCGGGTGTGTGGATAGCTCAGGGCCGGCAATGCAGTTCACCTTGATGCCGACAATGTCGCTGGGTTTGAACAGGTCCCGCCAGTTTTTTACCGGGTCCTGGTTGTCAAAGAGCGCGGCAACCCCCACACTCAGCGCCTGCGCAACCTGGTCGTCCCGGAGGCCGGAGCCGTTCTTGAAGAGCTTTTCATTTCGAACGACAACCACAGCGCTTTTGTCGACGACGAGAGGTTTCTCCAATTGAGTGCTGGCCCCGAGGGCTTGCGAAATCTTGTCCCCGCCTGTCGCGGCACCAATCAGTCCCGCTCCCGCTCCTGCCGCTAATAAAAGAAAGTTTCGCCGGTCGAGTTTTCGCACCGGCTGTGAGTTGGAACAACTATTTATTCTGGCAGCCATATCTCCTCCGCTTCCGAGAATCCCCGAACGCATCATCCGTCAGATTATATAGTGATCGCATTATAAGCGAAAAGTCAACACTACAAGATTTCAATTTCTCATGGCATCTAGCTGTAATTTTCCTTACGTTTTGCTTGAACAGGTTGCAGAGACCACCAGAAAAAAATATACTACAGCAGCGTCATGAGATCCTTTTCTGCACATGTGCTTCGAAAAAAGGAAATGCCAGGTTCGGAGGATGGAGATGCAAGCGGAACAACGAATCGGATTCGGTTATGAGGGAGTTCCCAGCTTCTGCCGAACGCCTCTGTGCTGTAACCTTGAGGAACTGGAAACGGATGTTGCAATCGCAGGCATTTGCATTGACACAGGCACCACCTACCGTTCCGGTACCCGATTCGGCCCAAAGGCGATTCGGGAAGCCTCAATGATCTATTCTATGGGATATCTGCCGCAGTTGGGCTTTTTTGACGTCGAACAGCAAACGTACCTGCTCTCCGGCGTTCGCATGGTCGACTGTGGAGACATTCCCACCATCCCCACGTTGTTAACCGAGACAATGGACATCATCACACAGTCCATACGCGAAGTCAGAGCCCGCGGCGCCATGCCTGTGATTTTGGGCGGCGATCACTCGATCAGTTTTCCGATAGTGCGCGCTTTCGATGACCTTGAACTGCACCTTGTTCAGTTCGATACCCATTTGGATTTGATGGACGATGTCTTTGGGATCAGACATAGCCATGCGAATCCGATGAAACGAATCTCCGAACTCAAGAACGTCACCGGTCTCACCCATATCGGAATCCGCGGCCTGCAGAATCCGCCCGATTGGTCCGAAAGAACACTCCACCCGAAATCCTCAGTCTATACAGCGGCTCAGGTCCATGCAAATGGTGTCGAAGCCATCGCAGCACAGATTCCCTCGTGCGACAATCTCTATATAAGCATTGATATCGATTCCCTCGATCCATCGGTGGCGCCCGGAACCGGAACGCCCGAATTCGGCGGGCTCAGCTATTTGCAGCTCCGCCAATTCCTCATGGCCTGCGCGAAAAAAGGGAGGCTTGCCGGCTTCGATCTGGTCGAGGTCAACCCGCTGTATGATCCTACCGGCAGAACCGCGCAAGTGGCCGCTCGTTTGATCCTCGATCTGCTCGGGGCAGCGTGGCCGGAGCGGCCGCCTCTATGACTTTGCATGATATTTCGAGAGCGCGCGCAGTGTTTTTATTTCAATTTGACAATATTGAGCACACTTTGTAATATATGTGCAGATGGACCTGCGAATAGGAGATAGGAATGAAGCTCGTTCTTATCAAAGGCAGCGGAGAGATCAGGGAATTCAGGCTTCACGACGGGATCAACACCATCGGTCGCGGAGTGACCAATCGTATACGGCTGCTTGATCCGGGCGTCTCCAGGAGACACTGCAGAATCCGCAAACTGGGGCTGTCGCTCTTCCTTTCGGATCTGGGAACAAAGAATGGCACGCACGTCAACGGACAATCCGTGAAAGAGCAGGAACTGAAACTCTTCGATGAAATCAAAATCGGAAAAACAATCTTGAAACTTGTGGAACAGGATTATCCGTCCGAAATGGCGCTGCAAACAAGCGAGCCAGGCTTCCTGAGAAACCTGTTGAATTTCTTCTTGCGGAGAAAATACCAGCCCGCCGAGCAGGCCGGGAATGACTTTGCCCGATTCGCGCGGAAGAGCCGCAAAAAAATCTGGCGCCCCAGATTAGACACCGATCCGCCGGAAGCGCACGTCGATACTGCCTTCTCGCACACCGATCCGGATTCCTGATCGTCTTACGCCGGCGCCGATCTGCTTTCCGCCAGAAAAACTTCTCACGCAAACCAGCCGGTATCGACTTTGTTCTGAGACGCTATCTTTTTAAATATTGCAGCGCTGGGACGCGGCGTTCGCTTCTGCGTGGCATAGTCGATGTGGATGAGGCCGAAGCGAGGGGTCAGTCCCTCTTCCCACTCGAAATTGTCGATCAGCGACCAATGAAAATATCCCCTGACATCGACTCCTTTCGAAATCGCCCGGTGAACCTGTACCAGATGGTCCCTCAGATAAGCTTGTCGCAATGAGTCATCCGCCGCCGCAATCCCGTTCTCCGTGATATGGATGGGCCTCCGGTATTTTTTGAGCCGGACCAGCACCCGGTATAGTCCTTCAGGATATATCTCCCATCCAAGATCGTTTGTCGGAGCGCCTGGGCGCGTAAGCGTTTTCAGGAACAGGGACTGCGGCTGAAACAGACTGAATTTCATCATCTCGCGCGAATAGTAGTTGAGGCCGATAAAATCCTGGGTCGCCGAAAGAAGCTGAACCTTTTGCCCCATCCCGATCGGCCAGGCCAGGCGCCCCGTCTCGACTGCATCAAGAAACCACTGATTGAAAATAAAATCCGCCATCCTCGCGGCTGCGCGATCCATCAGTTTCCCCGGCCGAAGCGGGTCGATGATCCGGATATGCTTGGCGATGCCGACATTACAGCGGCGGCCGCGCGATGTCTCGTGTATGATGTGATATGCTACCCCATGAGCGCGAAGCATATTGGTCAGAACCAGGGCGGCGTGCCGAAAGCTCTTCGAACCGGGCGGCCAGATTCCGTCGATGTACCCCATAAGCGCGTAGACGGCAGGCTCGTTGATCGTGATCCAGTAATCCACCAGTTCGCCGTATTCGCCGGCAACTACCTTCGCGAAACGGGTGAAATACTCCACCGATCTGGGATTCTCCCAGCCGCCCATCCGCGCAAACCAGATCGGATTCGTGAAGTGGTGCAGGGTCAGCATGGGCTCGATCCCGCGCTCGCGAAGCGCCTCGAGGACCTGACGATAGTGTTGTAATGCGGGCGCGGCAAATACGCCTTCCTCCGGTTCAATGCGGCTCCACTCCAGAGACAGGCGGTGCGCATTGTGTCCCAACTCCTTTACAAGATCAAAGTCGGAACGAAATCGATTGTATTGATCGCATGCCACTTCGGAGGTGGTCCCGTCCGCTATTGTGCCGCGGCGGCGTTCCCATTCCCACCAGTCGCTGTTGCTGGTGTTCCCTTCCACCTGGTGCGCGGCGGTAGCCGCGCCCCAGAGGAAACCCGCCGGAAATTCCAACACCGAAGCTAAGGCCATTTCAGTTCCCTTTTTCGGAAACGCCGTCAATAAAATTGTAATAACAGTCGCGCTGCCGAGGCTGGAAACCGGCGTCGGCTATTAGCCCCTTCATTTCGGACAAACTCATTCGGTAACTGACGCCCGCCGCTCGGACGACGTTCTCCTCAATCATTGTGCTGCCCAAATCGTTTGCGCCGAACCGCAATGCAAGCTGCGCAATCTTCGATCCCTGCGTCACCCATGAAGCCTGTATGTTCAGGATGTTATCGAGAAAAATTCGCGAGATCGCCAGCGTCTTCAGGTATTCGACTCCGAAGACCGGCATCCCCCCAAGACGAGTATTGAACGGCTGGAAGGTCCAGGGAATAAAGGCGGTGAAGCCTTTGGTCTCATCCTGGAGTTGCCGGATCTTTGACAGATGCTCAACCCGCTCGGCGTAATTCTCAGAATGCGCGAACATCATTGTCGCCGTCGTCCGCATCCCCATCTCATGTGCAATTTTCATTACCCGCAGCCATTCGTCGGCACTGCACTTGTGAGGACTCATCTCCGAACGCACCCGCTCAGAAAGAATTTCGGCGCCTCCTCCGGGAATGGTGTCGAGCCCGGCTGCTCGAAGACGCGAGATGATCTCGGCTATCGACATCGAGTTCAATCGGGCGAAATGAATGATCTCGGGAGGCGAAAAACCGTGAATATGGATGGTGAATTCGCGCTTGATGAAGCGGAGCATGTCGCAGTAGAATTGCAGCCGCAGATCCGGATGAAGACCGCCTTGCAGGAGTATCTGCGTCCCCCCCAGGCCGATGGTTTCCTTTATCTTCTGAAAGAGTTGTCTCCGAGAGAGTACATACGCATCGGATGCGCCGGCCGATCGGTAAAACGCGCAGAAGCTGCAACGCGAAATGCAGATATTGGTGTAATTGATATTCCGATCGACCACGTAAGATATGATTGGCTCCGGATGCAAGCGCTTCCGTATCTCATCGGCAACGCCCCCTAGCGATAATACGTCGCATCTCTCAAAAAGCGCAAGCGCCGCCTCCTCGCTCAGTCGCTGCCCTTGCAGAACGGAACGCAACACATCAGTCGGTTGTAACGGCAATATCAATCCCTCCCGGACACAAACCGTCTTCGGCGGCTAACTGCTGAAAAAGCGACAGGCCCCGGATCTGTCGGTCACCCAACTGATATTGAATCGTGTGTGCAAGATAATTAAAACAGACGTCTTGGTCCAGCCCTAATTCGTTACTGGCCTCCACAGCCAATTGCGCGACATGCATCAAGCCGTCATTACGCGCGCGGATCAAGCGGTCGACAAGACTCTTGGAAGGGATTCCTTCGCGAGCCACCCAGATTGCATATACAAACGGCAGCCCGGTCTGCTGTTTCCATTCCGCTCCCAGATCCAACACGTGGACATCGTGCGCCGCCTTGAATTTCATTGCCGGGTCCCCGATCAGGAGGATAGCATCTTCTTTCAGTTCATCCAAATTCGAATCCGGAGAGATTTCCGAAAGCTTCGGCAGCTTTCCAAATCTTCTTTTCAGGAGCACCCGAACGAGAGCCGCCGATGTCCTCGAACTTTTATCGAGCCCGAGCAACTTGATGTTCTCCAGCTTGACTTTTGAATAAACGCGGACGCTTTCTACAATTCCATCCGATGCAATGCAGATATCGGGAAGAAGACGGTAGTTTTTCCCCCGCAGGTATTCTATCGACGGAAGAAGAGCGACATCGAGACGGCGCTCCCTCAAAAGTTCGGTCAAACGGCTCGGCACCTCCATCGTCACTTCGAGGGGAGGGGGCCCGACAACATCAAGAAAGCGGATCAGCGGCTTTGCATTCAGATAAGGAACCGAACCAACTCGCAGTTTGGGGTGTTCAGAAGAGCTCATTCAAGCGCTCCCATCGGCTCGCGCTCGACGTATCGATAGAGCGTATCCCTCTCCACCGGGACCCTGCCTGCTTCGAGTATCAGCCGCCTCAATTCCTGCACGGTCAGCGCTTGCGGCGTCTCCGCGCCGGCTGAATGCGTGATCCGCTCCTCGACCACCGTACCGTCTATGTCGTCAACGCCGAACCACAACGAAACCTGCGCAAGTTTGATCCCCAGCATGATCCAGAATGCTTTGATGTGGTCGAAGTTGTCCAGCATCAATCTCCCGATTGCGAGCGACTTGAGGTCGGTCATTCCGGTTGTTCCGGGCTGCTCGCTTAATTGAGTATTGGCCGGGTGAAACGCGAGCGGAATAAAGCTCATGAAGCCGCCGGTCTCATCCTGCAGCTCGCGCAGTTTCAGCATATGATCGATTCGTTCTTCATCCGTCTCTACATGGCCATAAAGCATTGTCGCGTTGCTGCGAATCCCAAGCCGATGAGCCTCGCGCATCACTTCGAGCCAGCGTTCGCCCGACAGTTTCTCCGGACACACGAGCGAACGGACTCGCGGAGAAAAAATCTCGGCGCCGCCGCCGGGAAGCGAGCCAAGGCCGGCTTTTTTGAGTTCCACGAGTGTCTCCCGAACACTGAGTTTTGCCACTTCGGCTATATGCGCCACCTCGACAGCGGTAAATGCCTGTAGATGTACGTCCGGAAAGGCGTTATGCAGTTTCCCTATCATCTGGAGGTACCGCGAAAAAAGCCAATCCGGATGTGCTCCACCAACAATGTGAAGTTCGGTAGCGCCAACCAGTTTAACTCGCTTGGCACGCTCTAATACTTCTTCCACGGTCATCTCGTAGGCGCCTTCATCGTGTGAGCTGCCCCGGCTGAAGGCGCAGAACCGGCATTTGTTCTTGCAGACATTGGAGTAGTTGATGTGAACGTTGACCACATAATAAGCGGCATCTCCATTTTTCCGCTCGCGCACGACGTTGGCCAAATGGCCGATGGCGATGATGTCGCTGCTCCGATACAGACGCAGCCCATCCTCGCGCGAGAGCCGTTGCCCGCTTTGTACTTTGCGGTAGAGGTCGGCGAATTCGCTTTTCTGAAGGATGTCCGTAACTATTGCGCTCGGCTCTGAATCTTTCATTCTGCTGTTTCCGCTCGTTTATTTCCTCTTGGAAATGGGTAAAAATATCAAACATTTATTGTATCGATCGGACAAAAACAAGTCAAGGATGATTCTCTAAACGGCGTCCAGTGAGCGAGCATGTCGAGCCGATATAGCAAATTCCTCTTCCCGGTGTTATAGGTTCTTAAAGGCCTTTTCTCGGTGACAGCGAATTTGAACAGAAACTCGACGGCCACTCATTAAACGGGAAACCGAAATTCTGACTTGGTTCAGGAGGCGCTGGTTTCCGGTCTCTCCGTTTTGAATTTGCAGGAGACAGAGAATCCCGCTTTCGGGAAACCGCTTAAAACCCCCGTGGTTCAATACCATTTCAGGAGGAAATGATATGAATACATCTTTCATAGCCGGAGAAAAAGTTCAGAGAAAGTGGGGGAACATCCTTCCGCTTGCTCTCGCAGCAGTCCTCGTCCTTTCGCAGCCTGTCCTCGGGCAGCCGAAAACCTATGGACCACCCCCATTTGATGAGTTGGTGGATTCAGTCAAAGAATCCGTCGTTAACTTGTCAACAACGCGGGTAATTCAAACTTCTCGCCTGTTTGACTCTGAGAACCGCCTTCGCGAATTTTTCGGGGATGAAATGTTCGAGAAGTTTTTCGGGCAGATGCCGAGCGAATTGAGGACTCACGCGTTGGGCTCCGGTTTTCTGATCGACCGCGAAGGTCGTATTCTGACCAACAACCATGTGATCGAGAATGCGACCGAAATAAAAGTGACTATGCAGAATCAGAAGGTTTACGATGGCGTCGTGGTGGGACGTGACCCAAAAACGGAATTGGCGCTGATTAAAATCGTGGATGATGTCGAACTTCCTCGACCCGCTCAACTGGGTGACTCCGACGAAATCGACGTAGGCGACTGGGTAATGGCGGTCGGAAATCCCTTCGGGCTCGGAAATACCGTAACGCAAGGGATCATCAGCGCCAAAGGGCGCGTCATTGGCGGCGGGAACCTGTCAGCAAGCTACAGTGATTTCCTGCAGACCGATGCCGCCATCAACCCCGGTAACAGCGGCGGCCCGTTGTACAACATGAGCGGACAAGTGGTCGGCATCAATACTGCCATCGTTGCCCAAGGCCAGGGGATTGGCTTTGCGATCCCCATAAACATGGCTAAAGACCTCCTCCCCCAGTTGAAGCAAGGGAGAGTAATCCGCGGATGGCTGGGCGTCGCCATCCAGGACGTGACTCCGGAAATGGCTGAGTTCTTTGGACTCGAAGAGCCGAGGGGCGTTATCATCGGCCAGATCATTCCGGGAGGACCCGCGGAAAAGGCGGGTTTGCAACAGGGGGATATCGTGCTATCTCTTAATGGCCAAGAGATTGTCGATGCCCAGGACCTGTCGCGACGTGTGGCTGAGTTGAGGCCCGGCCAAGAGGTTGAGTTCCAGATATTCCGGGACGGCAAGTCTCTGCCCATGACGGTTGCTCTCGGCGAGATGCCCGATGAAACCATGGAACCTGAGCCTCAATCCCCGCTCATGGAGGAGCAAACAAGGTTCGGCTTCTCAGTGCAGGACATCACCGGCGAAATTGCAGAGATGCTGGGGATCAGTCCTGAAGAAAAAGGGGTGGCGATCATAGAGGTCGAACCGGGAAGCCCTGCCGCGGAAGCGGGCCTCACCGCGGGCGATGTGATCAAGCAGGTCAACCGCCGCCCGGTTCAGAACGTCCGGGAATTCCAGGCGGCCGTTCGCCAGCGCGAGACCAAGGGCCTGCTCTTGCTGCTGAAGCGGGGAGAGTATTCCCGTTTCGTAATAGTCCAGCCGCTGAAAAACGAATAAAGCCGCACGAGCAGTTTACCGCTTCGAGCGCTGCTATCTGGAGCCGCCAATAACAGGAATGTCTATGAGAGGCTGCTCCGCCAAATCCGTATGCACTTTCAATAGTCCGAGGATGTTTGCCTGAGATCGGTTCCTCAGGCGCACATCCAGTCTGTATCTCTTACCTTCTTCGAGCATAAGAAGCTCATACTCCAAAGAACCGCCGGCATCCTCTATCCCCGTTATATGGAAGGTTTTTTCAGATGTGAATTCAATTGTTTGGCTTGGTTCGCCGGCATGGTCTGTAGAAAAAAAATGAAGCCGATCGGGATGAACTGTGATATCACCCAGTTTCTGCCCAATCAGTTGCAACTGGGCGGACGCAGACGGATTCTCCGCGGCAACGGTAATCATTTCTTCAAATGAGCCCGCTCGCAGTTCCGGCAGCAGAACATAGTGCATCTCCAACTCCTGCCGGGGTCCCGCCCGTGAGACGATGAAGGCTTCAATTCCTCGCACTGACGTTTCTACGGTTAATTCGGAAGGTTTCTTTTCAGCCGCCAGTTTCCCAACCAGCCGAATCTTTCCCGAATACGACGCTCCTTTCGGAAGCTGTCCCACGAACACAAATGGTTGGATAAATGCAAGCAGCGGCTCAACGGTCACGGAAAGAGTAAACGAAAGCTCGCGCCGGTCCGGATCATGAACCGCAAGTGATATGTTCCTGACCACTTTTCCGCGCAGGCTGGCGGTATCAAGAGTCGCCTCAAGCTTCGCGTGCTCGCCTGGCGGTAGTAGCCGGGCAGAGCAATTGCACTTGGTATCGGCCCGGTCCGAGCGTGCACTCTCTATGCGAACAGGTTCATCAGTTCCATTGAAAATGATGAAAGAAGCGCTGACGATTTCGCCTTCCTCAACCTGCCCGAAATCGTGCAGCGCCTTTTCGACCGTCAGACGCCTTCGGCCGGCATCAAACTGCGCCACCACCTCTTCGTCCAAAATAAAAATCAAGAGGGCCGCAGCAACGATTGCCAAGGCAATCAGCGTGAAACGTCGCATCTGTCAGCGATACTCGAGCTTGCTGGGCTCGGTTACCAGCAAACCGGCTTCCGGATTGGCGCACGGGCGCAGCACATTCTCATCGATTCCGCCACTGCCGAACACCTCGCCGCTAATCAGATAGAAGGCATTCCACAATCCAAACCCTTCCATGGTCGAGAGATCCATCACTACACTGAACGTCTGAGCGGAGCCATAGTCGCCGCCCGTTACGCCGCTGGCTAAATTGAAACATATATAGACGTACTCGCCGTACACGATTGCGGTGCCGCTCAACGTTATGGCTTTCTCGCCGCAGCCGTACTCATACCCATGCAATTCGTACAAGCCGCCCTCCAGCGGCGTGACATTCAGATAATAGTCTTGGCAATAAAGGTTTGAATCGAGACAGAACCCCGCCCAGCCCAGTGCCGGATAAATGAAGACCAACAGTACCGACGCCACAACGGTAAAAATTTGCCTGTGCATACGCGCCTCCTTTTCCTCCCCGCGCCATTCGCCATTGCCACAGCACTATTCATATATCATTGTAAAGCAATTATGTCAAGAGGAATTTTAAGTTTGATCAGAATAGTTTACGTATTGTGATGCAGTCTGCCCGAAATGCTCCTGCCCGGTATTGGCACTCCGCTTGCGAAGAAGAACAATTATGAGGACTGAAGAGAGCGAAATCTCTTACTGTATTCGCGGGAATGTATCTGGAAAAAGGCCGTGCCCCTAGTTTACCGACGTTGAGCTGACAACTTGCACCGGCCTCTCGACGATGATGCCCTCGATCTTGGACCGGAGGATCGCGTTCCCTTGTCCGGTGTAATGGCAGATGTCGATGAATTCCTTCGAGGGCAATGGCGGCAGATAGATAGCCGGAATGTTCGCCGCTTTGAGTTTGTCACGGAATTCTTCTTGCGCGGCGATGACGAGATCGATGTCCTTCGCAAAAGCATCCGCATCTTCAGGCGAGGCAAGGTCGGCGATCGGGAAGATGAGAAACGTGATGTTTGGATGTTTCTTGTGCAGCTTCACGAAAAAAGCAAGATCGACGCCCTGCTTCTGTAATCGAAGCGAAAGCCATTTTAGCTGCCCTGCCGCCTCTTCCCGGTCCAGCGCTGGAAAGCTTTCGGGGGGCAAAGCCAGATCGACTATTTCCTGGTCCTTCGAGGTGACACTCATATATCTTTCCGGTATTGGATCGACTATCCGCCGCCAAAGCCAGGAAATCAGATCCTTGCGCGCGGGAATTGATACGTGGGCCGTTGAATACCGAGTCATGCTCGTGTTTATCACGCAGAGCCCGTAGAGGATAGTATCGCTCGGCTGGCAGTATTGCTCGATTATCTTCGTTGTCTCACAGGGAAGGATGGCATCCTTCGCAAAATTCTGCGCATGCTCGAATTCGCCCAGCCTGCGAACGAAAGACGGCCCGACCAGAATCACCGAGGGATCGGTGCGCTCACGTTGAATCTTATAGCGGGGCAACACTTCAAATCGAGCGAATACGGCCGCAGGAATCAGCAGAAAACTGAGGAATATGTACCACAGAAGTATTTTCTTCATTCCGTATCGACATCTCGCAACGTCTCGCCACGAGAGAATTCGACCGCTTTCATCCGGCAAAGGCTGCAGCGCAAACAGGATCAAGCCCTTTTCCCGCAATAATCTTAGCAATTCTACCAAAGTCCCGTCAAATGCGGCGGTTTCGACTTTTCCCATGGAGCCAGGCCCCGCAAGGCTCCCGCAACCTTGAAGAACCTCTATTAGCTCAAAAAGCCTCAGCCTCATATCTTTCGCTGAGGATCCGACGCAACACATCTCCTGGTAAGTTCGAAAACCGGGCAACATACGAATCCGTCGTAGCGCAGGCCATCTTGCCTGCAAGCAAACCTGGCGCGAGCGCCGCCCGTCTTGTGTGCTGCCTAAGTGAATGGCACTCGCCTTCCAGCTTCAATAAACCCGAAGCCGGCGGTAAACAGAATTAGCGGGCTTCCCTGAGAGAGACTTGACTTCTGCGTTTTACTGCTATAAAATTTTGATCATCATAGGAATAGTCCCCTGAAAGGAGGCTTCAAATGTGCAATTTAATGAGGTCGATTGCACTTTCATTTTTCCTGCTTCTCTTTTCTTCTAACGTAGTGGCTGACTGGGATGTCACGCTTGGCGGAATCGACAGCGAACATGGTGCCAGTGTAATGGAAACGAGCGACGGCGGCTTTATTGTCGCAGGAATGACTACCTCGCTCGGCGCCGGCGAGGCGGATATGTGGTTGGTCAAAACCGATATGTACGGGACTGCAGAATGGGACAAAACTTTCGGCGGCCCCAACTTCGACTGGGGATATGACGTGCGGCAGACTTCCGACGGCGGCTACATAATTTGCGGAGAGCGACAAGCCGACCGGGGTGATATGGATGTATATGTGGTAAAGACTGATTCAAATGGAAATACGGAGTGGGAGAGCATCTTCGGGTTAGCAGGCGGAGACGCTTGTTACAGCATCGAGGAAGTACAAGAGAACGGCTATATCCTTACCGGTTACACATCTTCCTACGGGGCCGGCCGGCGGGATGTCTGGCTGATCAGAATAGACGAAAATGGGAATATGCTGTGGAATAACACTTTTGGCGGACCCGATAGCGATCACGGAAACAGTGTCAAGCAAACCAGCGATGGCGGTTTTATCATCGGAGGAAGGACCACCTCCTTCGCAGCAAACTCGGATGCCTGGCTGATAAAGACGAACCTCAACGGATACGTGGAATGGTCGAAAATATATGGAGGAGACCTTTCTGAGACTTGTTACGACGTCCAGGAATCTCCCGATGGCGGCTTCGTCTTCGTCGCCGAAACCTTCTCCTATGGCGAAGGGGCCGGAGACATATTGTTGGCAAAAACCGACAGATACGGAAACGTTCTGTGGGACAAAACCTTTGGAGATGAAAGCTACAACACTCCCCGCAGCCTCCGGCGAACAGCAGATGGCGGCTTCATTATCGCTGGATATACAGTGTCCTCTGAAACAAGAGATAACAACGTCTTGCTGCTGAAAACAGACGCAGAGGGAAACCTGAAATGGAGTAGAACCTTCGGTGGACCGGATGAGGATAGGGGGCAGTGCATCCGCCAGACCACCGATGGAGGTTTTATCATCAGCGGAGACACGCTGTCCTTCGGGATGGGCGCATGGGACGCATGGTTAATTAAAACCGACGCGCAACTGACGCAATTGAATCTGTTACTTCCTGCCGACGGCGCAACGTTAAGTTCCGCCCCAACCTTTGAATACCTGGCCAACGGGGGAGAGGATAACAGGTTTGCCGTCGATATCGCATTATCTCCCGAAGGCCCGTTCCGCTCCACGTGGGAAGACCTGAGACGACCGATTCACGAACTTTCATGGACCATGCCCAATCCGGTTTGGAGCCTCATATCGCCCGGCCAACAGGTCTACTGGCGAGTCCGCGCCGCCGATCTGGACTCCGCCCCGCTGACACCGATCTATAGCGAAGAGGTGTGGTCGTTATATAAGGAATAATCACTGTTGCCCAAGTATCTCCAAGAGCGGAACAGGAGGCTATCCCGCCCCTCAAGGGGGCTGGGGGAGATTGCATAAGAAACAGGGAAAAGAATTCCTCAACAGGAGGTAACAGAGGAAACAGAGCACAGAAGCGGGAATATCTTTTCCCTCCGTTATCCCTGTTAGTCCCGCGCGGCGCGGGACTTGAGACCTTTCTCTGAATCTAACAGCGAAGAAACTTCATTTTCTGAGAGGCCCAAGCTTGAAAAATCGTGCGTTCTTAATCTCTGAAAGGCCCTTCTCCAATTATCCTGGACAAGGGTGAGGAATAATCACTCCTTAGAAAATGGTTTTTTGGTTTTGGAACCAAGCTTGGTCGAGAAGTAAGACCATTGAGCACTCAGAAACATTTATCGGCCGAAACCTGTCCTCTAGCTTGTCGAAGGAGCGCGAATTTATTTTTACGTCAGCGAAGAAGCCACCATGGCCCCCTGACGGTTGTATACAGCGATGAGGTGTGGTCGTTCTATAAGCAATGAGTTTCTTTTAGAACTAATGAGACGGAGGATGCTATGCATTGGGCGCGGCGGGTACTTCTTGTTGTTGCAGTTCCTCTTCTCCTTTCCTCTCCTGCGATTGCCACAACTTACTATGTGCCGGATGATTACGGCACTATCCAGGCGGCGCTGGATGCGGCGACCGGCGGTGATACCGTCATCGTGCGCGATGGTACGTATACGGGAACCGGAAACAAGAACCTCGATTTCAAGGGGAAGGCGCTGACACTGAAGTCTGAGAACGGGCCAGATAACTGCATCATTGACTGCAAGGGTGACGGCAGGGGTTTCTATTTTCATTCAGGTGAAGTATCTACCTCAATAATTGATGGATTTACAATCACAAATGGGAATGTATGCGAGCCGTCGCCGACTGAACGCGGGATTGGAGGTGCGATTTTTTGTAATGATTCTTCACCCATCATTAGAAACTGTGTCCTCACCGCAAACCTAGCAGATGATGGAGGAGGAATTTGTTTTGACTCCATTCATCACAACTTTTCGCCAACGGTCAGCAATTGTGTAATTAGCGGTAATTCAGCCAGTGATATTTGGGATTACCATAGAGGTGGGGGAATCGCTAATTTCTCAAGCAAGGCGATTACTGTTAATGACTGCGTCATCAACGACAACGTTGCGCTCCTGGGTGGCGGAATATACGGAAAGGTGATCGTCTCCCATAGCACCATCAGTGGAAACTGGGTTGCTGGATCGGGCGGGGGAATCTACTCCATTTATGGTTCGACATTGTCTCCAGTAGAAATTATCGATTGCATTATAAGTCAGAATCAGGCTACTGGGGAAGCGGGTGGCGGAATTTTCGCAATGGGAACAACGTTCATTGACAGATGTTTCATACTCGGGAATTCGGCAGTCAATTCTGGCGGGGGAATTCATTGCGTGCTTTCTTCGGAAATATCCATTAGGAACTGCAACATTAGTGGCAATTCCGCTACGGATGGAGGCGGAATTTGTTGCTCAGACTCCCCTTGTCCTGTGACAAACTGCACTATCAGTGATAATTCCGCCAACTATGGGGGCGGGATTTGTTCCATTGGATTCGCTGGCTCTCTTACCAATTGCATCCTGTGGGGAAATTTAGCAGCTTACGGTCCTCAGGTGGCACTGAAAGGTGATTCTTGGCCGTATCCGCTGATTGTTAGCTACAGCGACGTTGAGGGAGGAGAATCCGAAATCCACTTGGACCCCAGTAGCGTTCTCTGGTGGGAAGAGGGAAATATAAATGCTGACCCTATATTCATCGGTGAAAGTGATTATCATCTTGCTTCGGCCTCCCCATGCGTTGACGCCGGAACAGACGCCGGAATATATGAAGATATCGACGGTGACATTCGCCCGCAAGGCGCAGGTTTTGATATAGGTGCCGACGAATTTGTCCAGATTGTCTATCTCTCACAAATAAACCTCGAATCTCCCATCAATGGAAGCACATTGTCTGGTCCTCCAACATTCACGTGGACGGTTGACGCAGGGCAAGACAACGCCTATGCAGTTGATTTTTCATTGCCGCCTTTCTTTCCCTTTTGGTCCACGTATGAAAACATGCATGAGATCATTCTTACGACGAGTTGGACAGCACCCTCCTGGATGTGGGAAAGAATTCCGTCTGGACGGCAAGTGTATTGGCGCGTGCGGGGCGTCGATCGTGATTATGACCCACTGACCATTGTTACCAGTGATGAGGTCTGGTCGTTTTGTCAGCGGTCACTTAAAACCCGCCACCTAGGATCGAATCAAACCCCGCCATTTTGAGAGCGAAATGGTGTATACCTTTTTTGTGTATTCGCAAAGGA